>DHJB01000055.1:70631-71489 GCA_002404115.1 Microbacteriaceae bacterium UBA4731 | reverse complement strand
GAGCAGCTCGCCATCGACCGCGCCAAGTCGCTGTTCGGCGCCGAGTACGCGAACGTGCAGCCGCACTCCGGCGCGACCGCGAACGCCGCCGTGCTCTCCGCGATCGCCACGCCGGGCGACACCATCCTGGGCCTCGAACTCTCCCACGGTGGCCACCTCACCCACGGCATGAAGCTCAACTTCTCCGGCAAGCTGTACAACCCGGTTGCCTACGGCGTCGACCCGGAGACGTTCCGTGTCGACATGGACGTCGTGCGCGACAAGGCCCTCGAGCACAAGCCGACGGTCATCATCGCCGGCTGGTCGGCCTACCCGCGTCACCTCGACTTCGCTTCGTTCCGCGCCATCGCCGACGAGGTCGGCGCGAAGCTCTGGGTCGACATGGCCCACTTCGCCGGACTCGTCGCCGCCGGCCTGCACCCCTCGCCCGTGCCGCACGCCGACGTCGTGTCGACGACTGTGCACAAGACCCTCGCCGGTCCCCGCTCCGGGCTGATCCTCTCCCGCGACATGGCGCTGGCGAAGAAGCTCAACTCGAACGTGTTCCCCGGTCAGCAGGGCGGCCCGCTCATGCACGTGATCGCCGCGAAGGCCACCGCGTTCAAGCTCGCGGCCCAGCCCGAGTTCAAGGAGCGCCAGGAGCGCACCATCCGCGGCGCGCAGATCCTGGCCGCCCGCCTGACGGCAGACGACTCCAAGGCCGGCGGCGTGGATGTGCTCACCGGCGGAACGGACGTGCACCTCGTGCTCGCCGACCTCCGTAACTCGCCCATCAACGGGCAGCAGGCGGAGGATGCCCTGCACGAGGTCGGCATCACGGTCAACCGCAACGCGGTGCCGTTCGACCCGCGCCCGCCG
>DHJB01000055.1:67602-70572 GCA_002404115.1 Microbacteriaceae bacterium UBA4731 | reverse complement strand
CATCACCGTCAACCGCAACGCCGTGCCGTTCGACCCGCGCCCGCCGATGGTCACCAGCGGCCTGCGCATCGGCACCCCGGCCCTCGCCACGCGCGGTTTCGGCGACGAGGAATTCACCGTCGTCGCCGACGTGATCGCCGAGGCGCTCAAGCCCGACGCCGACATCCCGACGCTCCGTGCCCGGGTCAAGGTGCTCACCGAGGCGTTCCCGCTGTACCCCGGCCTCCAGCAGTAGCCCCCTCGGCCCGGCCGGGCGCCGCCTCGCCCGGCCGGGCGCCGCCGGTCCCGCCGAATTCGACGGAGATTGTGGGCGAAAAGCCCGCCGGCGGCATCCGTCACCCGCATTTCGCGGAGAATCTCCGTCGAATTCGTTGAACGACAGAATGGATCACGCATGAGCGCAATCACCCTCGATGGCGTCGCGACCGCGTCGGCCGTCAAGGCCGAGCTGGCCGAGCGCATCTCGGCCCTCCGCTCGCACGGCATCGTGCCGGGGCTTGGCACCCTGCTCGTCGGCGACGACCCCGGCTCGCGGTCGTACGTCGCAGGCAAGCACCGCGACTGCGCCGAGGTCGGCATCGAGTCGATCCGGATCGACCTGCCCGGTTCGGCCACCTCGGCCGATGTGCGCGCCGCCATCGCCGACCTCAACGCGAGCCGCGAGGTGACCGGCTACATCATCCAGCTGCCGCTGCCGGTCGGGCACGACGACAACGCCATGCTCGAACTGATCGATCCGGCGAAGGACGCAGACGGCCTGCACCCGACCAACCTCGGCCGGCTTGTGCTCGGCATCGAGGGTGAGCTGAACTCGCCGCTGCCGTGCACACCGGCCGGCATCGTCGAGCTTCTGCGCCGCTACGAGGTGCCGATCGTCGGCCGGAAGGTCGTGGTGATCGGCCGCGGGCTCACCGTCGGGCGTCCGCTCGGCCTGCTCTTCACCCGCAAGGGACTGGATGCCACGGTCACGCTCACGCACTCGCGCACCGTCGACCTGGCCGACGAGGTTCGCCGCGCCGACATCGTCGTGGCCGCCGTCGGCGTGCCGCACCTGGTCCAGGCCGACTGGGTCAAGCCCGGAGCTGCCGTGCTCGACGTCGGCATCACCCGGGTGACCGACCCGGTCACCGGCACGGGCAAGCTGACCGGGGACGTGCATCCGGATGTCGCGGAGGTCGCCGGCCACCTGTCGCCGAACCCCCGCGGGGTCGGCCCAATGACCCGCGCGATGCTGCTGAGCAACGTCGTGAAGGCCGCCGAGCGGTCGCTCCGGCGCTAGAAGGCCGCTCGCCCGGGCGCGGCCGGCGCATCACCTGCCTCCCTTACATTGACAACTATCAATGTAAGGGAGGATACTTCTGCCATGACCACGGACAAGCCCACAGTTCTTTTCGTCTGCGTACACAACGCCGGCCGCTCCCAGATGGCTGCAGGCTACCTCGCCGCCCTCTCCGGCGGACGCGTCACCGTGCTCTCCGCCGGCTCCGAGCCGGCCGACACCATCAACCCGGTCGCCGTGGCGGCCATGGCCGAGGACGGCGTCGACATCCTGGGCGCGCAGCCCAAGATCCTCACGGTCGAGGCGGTCAAGGAATCGGATGTCGTCATCACCATGGGCTGCGGCGACACCTGCCCGATCTTCCCCGGTAAGCGCTACGAGGACTGGGAACTTTCCGACCCGGCCGGGCAGGGCATCGACGCCGTGCGCCCGATCCGCGACGAGATCAAGGGTCGGATCGAGCACCTCCTGACCGAAATCCTGCCGCAGTCATGACCGCCACGAGCGGGCTGATGCGTGCCACCGGACCGAGCGGCACCGGGCGCCTGCCTGCAGCCGGCGGCCCGCCCGTCGCCGTGATCGGGGCCGGGCCGGTCGGGCTGGCCGCGGCCGCCCACCTCGCCGAGCGCGGCATCCCGTTCACGGTCTTCGAGGCCGGTGAGCACGTCGGCAGCTCGATCGCCGAGTGGGGCCAGGTGCGCCTGTTCTCGCCCTGGGAGTTCGTCACGGATGCCGCGGCCACCCGCCTGCTCGCCCGCGCGGGCTGGCGCGCGCCCTCCGACAGCGCCCTGCCCACCGGCCGGGAGCTCATCGACGACTACCTCTCGCCCCTCGCGGCAACGCCCGAACTCGCCCCGCAGCTCAGCTTCGGCGTCGAGGTCGTCGCGGTCAGCCGCACCGAGGCGAGCCGCACCACGTCACTCGGCCGCGCGCAGCAGCCGTTCCTGCTCCGGCTCCGAGACCGCTCCGGCGCCGTGACCGAGGTTCGGGCCTCGGCCGTCATCGACGCATCCGGCATCTGGCGCACGCCCAACCCGCTCGGCGCGAACGGGCTGGACCCGCTCGGCGCCGACACGGTCAGTGGGCACATCACGTCGGCGCTGCCCGACGTGCTCGGCCGGGATCGCGCCCGCTTCGCCGGGTGTCACACCGTCGTCGTCGGCTCCGGGCATTCGGCCGCCAACACGCTCCTCGCCCTCGCCGCCCTGGCCGAGGAGGAGGCCGGCACCACCGTGACCTGGCTGCTCCGCCGTGCCCTGTCGCCGCGCGTGTTCGGCTCTGACGCCGACGAGCTGGCCGCCCGCGCCAGCCTCGGCGCGGCGCTGCGCGGCCTCGTCGACTCCGGCCGCGTCACCGTCGTCGACCGGTTCCGCCTGTCCCGGCTGGAGCAGGCCGACGGCCGCGTGCGTCTGCATGGCACCCGCCGGGGCGAACCGGCCTCGCTGGACGCCGACCTGATCGTGAACTCCACCGGGTTCCGGCCCGACCTGGCGCCGCTACGCGAGATCCGGCTCGAGCTCGACGAGATCATGGAGGCACCGCGGCGGCTGGCGCCGCTCATCGACCCGAACCTGCACAGCTGCGGCACGGTCCCGCCGCACGGCGAGGCCGAGCTTGCACACCCGGAGAAGGACTTCTACCTCGTCGGCATGAAGAGCTATGGTCGAGCGCCCACGTTCCTGCTGGCGACC
>DHJB01000055.1:53059-67517 GCA_002404115.1 Microbacteriaceae bacterium UBA4731 | reverse complement strand
GGCGACCACGCCGCCGCCCGCGAGGTGCGACTCGTGCTGCCGGAGACGGGAGTCTGCGGGGCGGATGCCGAGGCGGACGACCTGGGCGGCGCCTGCTGCTCGGCCCCGCAGCCGGCCCGGGTGGTGGAGCTCACCCTCGGCGGTCGCCCGCTCGGGTAGGGCGAGTGGCGCGGGCGGGGGATCCGGAAAATTGACCTGCGCGGGAACTGCGCCGTTTCGCGGGTGGCGCGCGCCCTCCGCGAAACGGCGCACTTCCCGCGTACCTCCCTCGCTCCTACGCGGTCGCGGCGCTGTGCAGGGCGACGTGCTCGAGGTAGGTCTCGGCGTTGTGGCGGATGCCGGCGATCTCGTCGTCGGTCAGCTCGCGCCGCACCTTCGCCGGCACGCCCGCGACGAGCGATCCGGGCGGAACCACGGTGCCCTCCAGCACGACGGCCCCGGCCGCGACGAGCGATCCGGTGCCGATGACCGCGCCGTTCATGACGGTGGACGCCATCCCGACCAGGACGTCGTCTTCGATCGTGCAGCCGTGCAGCACGGCGCCGTGGCCGACCGAGACGTTGCGGCCGACGGTGAGCGGGAAGCCGCGGTCGACGTGGCAGGAGACGTTGTCCTGCAGGTTGGAGCCGGCGCCGATCGTGATCGGCTCCTGTTCGGCGCGGAGCACGGAGTTGTACCAGACGCTCGCCCGGTCGTGGAGGGTGACGTTGCCGACGATGACGGCGCCGGGCGCCACGAAGGCGGTGTCGGCGATGCTCGGGGTCGCAGTCTGGGGGAGCGTGATGATGCGCGCGGAGGGATCGGTTGACATACCCGCAGCCTAGTCGGGGCAACTCTCGTAGGCTTTCGGCATGGTGAACACCGAGCATCCCGCCGTCGACCGAGTCCGTGAGGCCCTGCTCGCCCTGGGCATCGACCCGGAGATCCGCTGGTTCGACGACGCGACGACGACGGCCCAGGCCGCCGCCGCTGCGCTCGGCATCGAGGTAGGCGCGATCGCCAACTCGCTCATCTTCACCCTCGACGACGAGCCGCTGCTCGTGCTGACCTCCGGAGCGCACCGGGTGGATGCCGCGTGGCTGGGCGAGCGGCTCGGCGGCACGATCGGGCGTGCGTCCAAGGATGTCGTCAAGCAGGCCACGGGGCAGGTGATCGGCGGCGTCGCGCCGGTGGGGCATCCGTCGCCACTGCGCACGCTGGTGGATGTCGCGCTCGCCGAGTTCCCCGTGGTCTGGGCCGCGGCGGGGCACGCGCACACGGTGTTCCCGACCTCGTTCGACGAACTGCTGCGCATCACCGGCGGGGAAGCCACGCCGGTCGCGCCCTGACGCGCTCGTCCCTGCGGACGGGCGTCGCGAACCTAGACTCGGCCGTGTTGCACCCCCGGCACTTCGACGACGAACGACTCACAAAGGATGCTCAATGCGCGCTCGACATACCCTCCCGGCCCTGGCCGCCGTCGCTGTCCTCTTGCTCACCGGCTGCGTGGACAACTCCGCGACGAAGGGCGGGTCAACGGACGGCGCTTCGTCCAGCGCCGTGACGAAGGATGCCGCGGCCGCCGCGCTGGTTCCGGCCGCGACCGCCAAGACGGGCAAACTCGTCATCGGCACGAGCCCGAACTACGCCCCGAATGAGTACAAGAACAACGCGGGCGAACCGATCGGCTGGGCGATCGAGGTCGGCACCGCGGTGGCTGCAAAGCTCGGGTTGACCGCCGAATACAAGGTGGCCAGGTTCGAGAACATCATCCCGGGAATCGTCGGCGGCACGATCGACGTCGGCGAGTCGTCCTTCACCGACAACGTGGAGCGCGAGAAACAGGTCGACTTCGTGAACTACTACGTCGCGGGCATCCAGTGGGCCTCCGCCACGGGGAAGACCGTCGACCCCGACAACGCCTGTGGCCTGAAGGTCGCCGTCCAGTCCACCACCTACCAGGAGACCGTCGAGATCCCGGCAAAGAGCGACGCGTGCGTCAAGGCCGGCAAGAAGCCGATCCAGAAGATCGCCCTGGACACGCAGGACGCCGCCGCGAACGCGGTTGCGCTTGGCCAGGCCGATGCGTTCAGCGCCGACTCCCCGGTGACCCTGTACGGGATCGCCCAGTTGAAGGGCAAGCTGCAGCCGGCGGGCAAGACGTTCGACGCGGCACCCTACGGCCTCGCGGTTGCGAAGGGCACGGGCATGGCAGAGGCGGTCCAGGCTGCGCTCCAGTCGATGGTGGATGACGGTTCCTACAAGAAGATCCTGGACGCCTGGGGTGTCGCCGACGGCGGCCTCACAACGATCACGATCAACGCGGGTGCGAAGGGCTAGCTAGACCCACCCCGCTTCAGTTTCGGACAAATCACCTTCGCCGGGCCGGCGAAGGTGATTTTTCCGCGATTCAACGGAAGCGCGGATGCGGTGAGCGGCGGGGGAGCGGACGGGGGAGCGGGGCTCAGCCCTCCCGTTTCGCGCCGTCGGCGGCGCGCACCACGAACAGGTCGGGCGCGTCGTAGCCGTGCGCGGCGAAGGCGTCCCTGACCGCGGCTTCGACGGCCGGGACGAGGTCATGCGGAGTGAGCGCGATGGCCGCCCCGCCGAATCCGCCGCCGGTCATCCGGGCGCCGATCGCGCCGGCGCCCCGCGCGGTCTCGACGGCGAGGTCGAGTTGCGGCACCGAGATCTCGAAGTCGTCGCGCATCGACAGGTGAGAGGCATCCAGCAGGCTGCCGATGGCGGTCGGCCCGTGCTCCCGCAGCGTGCGCACGGTGTCGAGCACCCGCTGGTTCTCGGTGACGATGTGGCGCACCCGGCGGAACGTTTCATCGTCCAGCAGCCCAGCGGCGCGCGGCAGGTCGTCCACGCCGAGGTCGCGCAGCGCGCTCACGCCCAGGGCCCTGGCGCCGGCTTCGCAGGATGCCCGGCGCGTGGAATACCCGCCCGTCGCGTGGGAGTGGCTCACCCGGGTGTCGATGATCAGCAGCTCGAGGCCGGCCGCGTCGAAGCCGAGCGGGATCACGTCGGACTCGAGGCTGCGGCAGTCCAGGAACACCGCGGCGTCGGCCTGGCCAAGCAGGGACGCCGACTGGTCCATGATGCCGGTCGGCGCGCCGACCGCCCGGTTCTCGGCGAGCTGGCCGACCCTGGCGAGCGTGCGGCGGTCGAGGCCGAGGCCCCAGGCGTCGTTCAGGGCGACCGCGACGGCGCTTTCGATGGCGGCCGAGGAGGAGAGCCCAGCGCCGATCGGCACGTCGGAGTCGATGAACACCTCGAAGCCGGGTACGGCACTCAGGTCTGCCCCGAACCGGCCGAGCGCCCAGGCCACGCCGAGCGGATACGCCGACCAGCCGTTCAGGTTCTCCGGGATCAGCTCGTCGAGGGAGATCTCGATCGCGTCGTCGGCGAAGGAGCTCGCGACGCGGATCAGGCGGTCGCCCCGCAGCCCGAGCGCGACGACCGTTCGGCGGTCGATCGCGAGCGGGAAGACGAAGCCGTCGTTGTAGTCCGTGTGCTCGCCGATCAGGTTGACCCTGCCGGGGGCTGACCAGAGTCCGTCAGGGCGGCGGTTGAACCGGCTCTCGAACCCGGCCAGCACGGTGCTGCGGAGGTCACTCATGCGTGAGCCACCCCGGTGGCGCCCGCGCCGATATCCGCGGCGGCATCCGCTGCTGCGGCCCGGTCCACGGCATCCCGAATCGTGGCCGCGGCCTGCTCCGGCAGCACGTCGCCGATCCAGGCGCCCATCGCGGCCTCTGAGCCGGCCAGGTACTTGAGCTTGTCTGCGGCGCGGCGCGGGCTGGTCACCTGCAGCATGAGCCGGATCTCGTCGCGGTGCAGGTGCACGGGGGCCTGGTGCCAGGCGGCGATGTACGGCGTCGGTGTCTCGTAGATCGCGTCGATCCCGCGCAGCAGCCGTCGGTAGAGCACGGCCAGCTCGTCGCGCTCGGCGAGCGTCGTGGCGGCGAAGTCGGGCATGTGCCGGTGCGGCAGCATGTGCACCTCGATCGGCCAGCGCGCGGCGAACGGCACGAACGCCGTCCAGTGCTCGCCGCTCAGGACGACCCGGTCGCCGGCTCGCTCGCTCGCGAGGATGTCGGCGAACAAGGTCGGGCCGTACGACCCGATCGAGGTAACCAGACTCTGTGTGCGCGGGGTGACATACGGGTACGAGTAGATCTGGCCGTGCGGATGCCGCAGCGTCACGCCGATCTCCTCGCCGCGGTTCTCGAACGGGAAGACCTGCTCGACGCCGGGCAGTTGCGAGAGCGCGTGCGTGCGCTCCGCCCAGGCCTCGATCACCGTGCGGGCGCGGGTGACCGACAGGCTCGCGAAGGAACCCTCGTGCTCCGGGCTGAAGCAGACCACCTCGCAGCGCCCCACAGAGGTGCGGCTGCGGCCCAGGCCGATGGCGGCGAGGTCGTCGAGCCCGGCCGGGGCGTCGGCATCCGTCAGCAACGGGCCGAACGACGGCGACTTGTTTTCGAAGACGACGACGTCATAGTTGCTCGGAACCTCGGACGGGTTGTCGGGCGTGGACGGCGCGAGTGGATCGAGGTGCGCCGGCGGGAGGAACACCCGGTCCTGGCGCGCTGCGGCGATCGATACCCAGTCGCCGGTGAGGGCGTCCTGCCGCATCGCGGCGGTCGCCGGCCTCGGTGCCAGGTCGCGGAGGTCAGGGGCGCGATCCGGCGGGAGGGCCGTGTCGGGGTCATCGAAGTAGATGAGCTCGCGCCCATCGGCGAGGGCGTGCTGCTGACGCGCTATGCGGGTGTCGGCGACGAAGCCGGAAGATGGTGTGTTCATGGCAGAAACCACGATAACCGATTTGCACTTCTGAAACCAGAGCTTTCGTATTGAAAAGTAATCCCAACTAGGTGAAGATGGGCACATGGCTTCTCCCGCCGTTCAGAACGACCGCGATGCGCTGCCGGCCCACCTGCGGCGCGAGCAGATCCACCGGCTCGTCGACGAGCGCGGGTTTGTGCGGGTGGCCGAGCTCCGGGACGCATTCGGCGTGTCCGGCGTGACGGCCCGCGCCGACCTCGACGTGCTGGTCGGCGAAGGCGCCGTGCAGCGCGTGCACGGCGGCGCGGTGCCCGCACACGGCGGCGTCGGCGCCGGTCGCCCGGTACGGGAATCATCGTTCGAGGAGGCGCTCGCGTCGTCCGTGATGCCCAAGCAAGAGATCGGCGAGCTCGCTGCGTCGTTGGTCAGGAGCGGCCAGAGCGTCATCCTCGACGTGGGCACGACGACGCTGGCGATCGCCAGGGCCCTGCGCGCACGCACCGACCTTATCGACGTCGTGATCATCACCAACGGACTGAGCATCGCACTCGAACTGGAGCCGGCCATCCCGCGCTTCACGGTCATCGTCACCGGCGGGTCCCTCCGCCCCCTGCAGCACTCACTCGTCGAGCCGCTCGCGGCCACCGTGCTCAGCCAGGTGCACGCCGACCTGGCCTTCATCGGCTGCAACGGCGTCGATGCCGAGAACGGCGTCACCAACATCAACCTCCCCGAGGCAGGCGTCAAGACGCTCATGCTGGCCGCCGCTGCGCGGGCCATCGTCGTCGCGGATGCCTCCAAGCTCGGCCAGGTGCACCTCGGGCGCGTCGGGCCGCTGGACGCGTTCGACACCCTCGTGACGGATGCCGCGGCCGACCCGCAGCTGCTGGCTCGGCTTCGAGAAGCCGGACTCACCGTGCTCCTGCCGCAATAGGCTGGACCAATGCGCACAGCAACCGGAACCCAGTACGAGCTCACGGCAACGACCCCGAGCGGGCCGGCGACAGCCATCATCACCGAAGTCGCCGCCGGACTCCGGGCGTATTCCGTGAACGGCATAGACCTCGTCGAGACGTTCCCGGCCGAGTCGACACCGCCCAAGGCCACCGGCATCGTGCTTGTTCCCTGGCCCAACCGCATCCGCGACGGCGTCTGGGTTCAGGGCGGCGTGACACGGCAGCTCGCGCTCACCGAGCCGGCCCTGCACAACGCCAGCCACGGACTCCTCCGGTTCACGTCCTACCGCGAGATCGCCCGAACGGCGGGCTCCGTGACCCTCGGCGCCACCGTCTTCCCGCAGACCGGCTACCCGTTCCAGCTCGACACCGAAGTCACCTACGCCCTGGCCGCCGATGGCCTCGAGGTCACGCACGTGCTGCGGAACGTCGGCCAGACGGATGCCCCGGTCGCGCTCGGCGCCCACCCCTACCTGAAGATCGGCAACGTGCCCACCGGCGACCTCGTGCTGCGCGTCGCCGCCGGCACACACATCGACGTCGACGACCGGCTGAACCCGATCGGCGAGACGCCCGTCGACGGAACCCCATTCGACCTCCGCGCCGGCCGGCCGGTGCAGGGCCTCGACCTCGACGACGGCTTCGGCGGCGTTTCCGTCGTCAACGGCCGCGCCGAGCACTCGCTGACCGCGCCCGACGGACGCCGCGTTGTGCTGTGGGGCGACGAGAACATGCGCTACGTGCAGGTCTTCACGCCGCACAACTTCCCGATCAGCGCGGCCGGCGCCGCACCGGTTCTCGGCCAGGCGGTGGCGATCGAGCCGATGACCGCGCCGGCCGACGCCTTCAATTCGGGGGCAGGCCTCCGTTGGCTGACGCCGGGCGAGGCCTGGACCCTCCGCTGGGGCATCCGTCACGAGGGATTCGGTGCCTGATCTTCGCACCGCTGCCGCCCAGCCGGTTCTGAGCCCGCAGGATGCCGTGCGCCGGGCCGCCCTGGTTCGAATGAAGCGCCTCGCGGCCGGCCTGCTCGTTGTCATGGCGGTCGTCTTCGCCGTTTCGTTCGCCCTGCAGGAGCGCTTCCCCTGGCTGCAGTACGTGCGCGCGGCCGCGGAGGGCGGCATGGTCGGCGCGATCGCGGACTGGTTCGCCGTCACCGCGCTGTTCCGCTACCCGCTCGGCCTGCGCATTCCGCACACGAACATCATCGCCGGCCGCAAGAACGAGATCGGCGCGAGCCTCGGCGAATTCGTCGAAACGAACTTCCTGTCGGAGACCGTCGTACGCGGCAAGCTCGAGTCGATCGGCCTGTCCCGGCGGCTCGGCAGTTGGCTGGTCGTGCCGAAGAACGCGCAGCGGCTGACCGATGAACTCGCGGTCGCCGGCACGGGCATGCTCCGCCTGCTCGGCGACGAAGCCGTCAAGGACCTGATCGAGGCGGTCGCGCGCGAGCACCTGATCAACCCGCAGTGGGGGCCGAGCCTCGGGCGAGTGGGCGAGCGGCTGGTTGCCTCCGGGCAGCACAGCGCCGCCGTCGATGCGCTGCTCGAGCGCACGGAGGGCTGGCTGGCCGCGCACCCCGAGGCGTTCGGGCGGGCCGTGTCGGAACGGCTCCCGCACTGGCTGCCCGGCTTCGTCGAGAAAATGGTCGACGACAAGGCCTACCGGGAGGTTCTCGGTTTCGTCGGCGCGGTGCGGGCGCAGCGAGGGCATCCGCTCCGGCAGGCAATCGACCGGTACCTGGCCGAGCTGATGAGCGACCTGCAGCACGACCCGGAGACCATCGCCCGCGTGGAGTCGCTCAAGTCCGGGCTGTTCGACAACGCCCGGCTGCGCGAGTTCGCGAGCGAGACCTGGGAGTCGGTCAAGTCGTCCCTGGCGGAGGCGCTGGCCGACCCGTCCAGCCGGCTCCGCACGGGCATCCGCTCGACCGTGATGGATGTCGGGGCGCGCCTGGCCGATGACCGTGCGCTCGGCGCCCGTATCGACCGCTGGCTGGCGGATGCCGTGAGCCACCTCGTGCAGAGCTACCGTCACGATATCGCCGGGGTAATTACCGAAACGGTCGAACGGTGGGATGCCACGGAGACGGCCGAGAAGATCGAACTGCAGGTGGGCAGGGACCTGCAGTTCATCCGGATCAACGGCACGGTCGTCGGCTCGCTCGCCGGGCTGGTGATCTTCGCGCTCGCGCAGGGCCTGCTCGCGCTGACCCGGTGACCGGCCGCCCGGCACCGCGACCAGCCTCCGCAGGACCGTTGCGGGGACTCGCGCGGGCGCGTGGAGACTAATTGCCCGCTCCGGCCGGCCTAACCGCGGACGCAGTGCCCGGATGCGACGGGCGCGCTGAGCGACGCTGCCTCGCGGGCGACGGGCCTCACTTCGGCCATCGCCAGTGCGTATCCCACGTTGGGCGTCTTGGCCGCCTTCGCGAAGATGACGCCGGCGACGCGGCCGGCAGCGCTGAGCAACGGGCCGCCGGAGTCGCCCTCCTGCACGTCGTCGGCCAGGGTGTAGACCTGCCTGGGTGCCGGGTTCTGCCCGTAAATGTCCGCGACCCGCACCTGGTCGACGGAGATCACTTCGGCGGAATTCGAGTCGAACGGCCCGCCGAGGGGGTACCCGTCGGAAGCCGCCTGGGTGCCGGGCGCGAGGTTGTCCGTGAGGCCCAGCGGGGGAGCGGAGAGCCCGTTGACCGCGATCACCGCGAGGTCGCCGACCGGGTCGAAGTACACCACCTTGCCCGGCAGGGCGCCGCCCGACGGCGACTCGACGACCGGGGCGTTCACACCGGCCACGACGTGCGCGTTGGTGACGACGCGGTTCTTCGCGACGACGAAGCCGGTTCCGGACTGGTTCTGTCCGCAGGCGTACGCGTTGCCGGTGATCCTCAGCACCGACCGGGCCGCCTTCACGAGAGCGGGGCTGCCGGTGTCGACGTTGGGGATGTCAGGGCTCGGCCCGGTGAACGCCTCGACGATGCGCGGCAGGCCCTCCTGCACGGCGACGGAGCGCAGCTGGGCGAGGAGCGTTTTCACCGGGTCCGGCGTCAGCGAATTGATGGTGCGCACGACCTGCGAGGAGGCGATCGCCGGGGACAGGAACGGCACGCCGAGCGAGCCGATGCTGAACGCCAGCATCGAGGCCACGAGCGCGGAAGCCACAACGGCGACACCCGCGCCGAGCACCCGGTCGACCACGCGCAGCTTCGTGCGGTGGGCGCGGCGGCGCAGGGCGAAGCCAATGGACTCCCCGATCGAGAACCCGGCGGTCATGAGAACAAGGGCGGCCACCAGCGCGGCCGGTGTTCTCCACTCCGGGTCCGGAACCCAGGATCCGATCAGCGGAACGAGGAACAACGCGGCAATGCCGCCGGCGACGATCCCCGCGATGCCGCTCAGGCTGCCGATGAGTCCGCTGCGGTAGCCCGAAAAGAGGCTTCCGATCAACAGCAGCACCAGCAGCAGGTCGAGGATGGCTGAGCCGGACATCCGTTCCCCTCTTAACACGTTGCAGAAAGCCCTCAGGATAGCCGGACCAGCTGATTGGTCCCCGAGACTGGTGCCCTGCCTGAATCGGCGGCCGCGGGATTCCCGGACCGTTCAAGCCCTCGTCGGTTGTCGGCCATGCGACGTTCACCGTGGTGCGGCATCCTCGATGCATGACGAGTATTGCCATCGAAGGTACGTACAACGCGCGGCAGGTCGGGCCGGACTCCACGCCGTGGCTCGTGCGCGCGGCCAGCCTCGACGGAGTCACGGATGCCGGGAGCGCCGCCCTGACCGGGCTGGGCCTCGCGCTCGTCGTGGATCTCCGCGAAGACGAGGAACGCGGCTTCGCCCGCCATCGCGTTCCGATCCGCCACATTCCGATCTACCGCTCGCGGGAGGGTTCCCCCGTCACCGGAACGCTGGAAGAGAGCTACGAGACCATGATTCTGACTCGCGGACAAGAACTGACCGCAGCAGTGGCCGCCATCGCGGACTCGCCCGGGCCCGTGCTCGTGCACTGCACGACCGGGAAGGACCGCACCGGCCTGGTCGTCGCGCTGGCGCTGCTGGCCGGAGGGCTGCCGGAGGAGGACATCGTCGACGACTACGCCCTGTCGGCGACCGATGTCGGCGTAGCCCGGCGCTCGTGGGCGGAAACCGCACTGCGGGCACTGGGGCTCGGCGACGAAGAGTATGCGGCGGCGCTGCGGCTGCACCTCGGCAGCCCGTCGAGCGCGATCCGCCACGCGCTGCACATCCTCACGCGATTCGGCGGGGCGGAGGCGTACCTCCTGCGCCACGGGCTGACCGTGGACCACTTTCACGCGCTCCGGGATCGCTTCGGCGTCGAGCGCGTCGAGCCGGCCGACTGAGCGCCGTCGGAGTTGGACACATCGGCAGGCTGGAGCACGGACTTTAGGCCCTAGTGCGCCGGTGATCGGGCCACGGAAACTGGGGTTCCGCGGATCACCGAACTCAGAACCCGACCGAAGGGCACGCCCGTGGAGACGACCGACCCCAGACGCAGTGCCGAGCACGACCTGATGGGGGCCGTGTGGCATCCGGAGTCAGCCGATGCCCTGCTGGCGGAGGCGATTCGGCTCGCGCGTTTCGCGCATGCGGGGCACGTGGATGCGGACGGGCATTCGGCCATCGACCATCCGCTGCGGGTGATGGCGGGGATGAGCGATGTGAACGCGAGGATCGTGGCGGCACTCCACGACACGCTCGTGGGCACGGTGACGGTGATGAGGGACCTCAGGGTCCTGCTTCCCCACCGCCCGCTCATGGCCGTCGCGACCTTCGAGCACGCCGACGACGGGCCGGAGGGGATCTCATTCCAATTGATCCGCGCCGATTCACTCGCGCTGCAGGTCAGGCGTGCCTGCATTGCAGACCTGGCCGACCCGGCCCGGCTGGCGGAGCTTGACCCGTTCACCCGGCGGCGCCGGGAAAACGACGGCGCCGCGGCAGCCCGCCAGCTCGGAACGACGCTCCCCGAGATCCTGGCGGAGTGGAACGTGCGGCGGGCATTGTGAAGCCGTGACGGAGACGCTCTCGGAAAGCGCTCTGCCGACGGCGGCCGCCGGGCTGGCGTACGTGATCGACCAGGTGCTGGCCAAGGACGGCAGCTAGCCGACCACGCCGGCGCGACAGTGGGCCCCGTCGGGCTCGAACCGACGACCCAAGGATTAAAAGTCCTTTGCTCTACCAACTGAGCTAGAGGCCCGCGGGTAATAATCTATCGCGGATTCATCCCAGCTTTTTTCGGTAGCGTTGATGTGGTGCTCCAGACGCGCACCAGCCCCAACCAGAGAGGATGCGATGGCCGACGACTTCCACAAGCCCACGCAGTTCTCCGGCAGCAAATTCGAATCGTTCCAGGGCGGCGACGACCCAGCGGCGATCAACATCATCGCGCACGAGACCGCGCACGCCCTGCTCGCCCGGGTGCGCAGCGACCCGGACCCTCACATCGTCGAACGGCTGGTCGCGTACACCGACGAGCACGGCATCGACGCGGTCGCCGAGCTGTGGTCGCGGGCAACGCCGCGCAGCCTGCCCGGCGCGCTCTGGCGCCTCTACCTCGTGCGACTGCTCATCCGCCAGGACCCGGAAGGCACCGCCTACCTCTACCAGCGCGGCACCGAGGTCGCCGTCACGATCGACCCGGTCGTCGCGGGAGCCCAGGTGCCGACGGGCCCGGCGGAGATCATCGCCGTCGCCGACGAGATCCTCCGCGGCGTGTTCGCCGGCGACTTCGCCGTGGCCCTCGACCGGGCCGCGGCCTTCTGCCGGGTCACCTCGGCCGGCTGCACGAGCATCGCCGACGACCTGGATGCCACCGAACCAGTGCGGTCCTCCGAGCTCACCACCCGCGCGCTCCGGTTCTCGACCACGGCCCAGGATTTCGCCTCCTGCGCCCGGCTCTGGCGTCACCAGGCCCTCGACTAGGCTGTCGACCAGGCACGAACTGCCCGGGCGAACAGTCGTTGGCGAACATCCGGCCGACCTCGTTTACAATAGATTATGGTCGGGCCGCAGTAACCCCGGGCTCCAATATTCGCCGCTTTGAGCGGCCTCGCGCCGAGAGGCGTTCTGCGGCCCGACCTTCACACTTCGCGCACACTGCCTCGCGGCATCCGCGCCGGTCGGTTTGTGCGAATTTCGCGCCCGACCAATCCAACCGGCACCCGGCACCGAACCAATGTCATGGAACGCGAGTACTTGGCCTGGTCAAGCGCCTGCTCGTCGATCATGCACAGTCCGAAGAAGTGACCCAGGAGATCTTCCTGGAGATCTGGCAGACGGCTTCGCGGTACGAAGCCGGGCGTGGCGGGGCATCAACGTGGATTCTGACGATGGCGCACAGGCGAGCGGTGGACCGGATTCGGGCGTCGCAGGCCGGGCGCGACCGGGACACCAAGATCGGCATCCGTGACCTTGCGGTGGAGTACGACCACGTATCCGAGACTGTAGAAGTACGAATCGAGCACGAACGGGTGAAGAAAGCGATGTCCGGACTGACGGAACTGCAACGCCAGGCGGTCAGCCTCGCGTACTACGGCGGTTACAGTCACAGCGAGGTCGCCGAGCTTCTCCACATCCCGCTCGGCACCGTGAAAACGCGGCTGCGCGACGGAATGATCCGTTTGAGAGACGAATTGGGGGTGGCGTCATGACCGAGAAAAAGAACCCAGCGGAGCTGGCCGGCGCCTACGCACTGAACGCCCTGAGCCTGGAGGAAAAGGCCGAGTTCGACAAGCACCTCGCCGAGTCGGAGCCGGCCAGGATCCAGGCCACCGAACTCAGCGACACCGCGGTGGCGCTGGGCCTTGCCGCTGCCCCCGTGCAGCCGTCCGCGGCGCTCAAGTCCGCGCTGATGGCGAAGATCGCCTCCACCCCGCAACTTCCCGCCCTGCCGGCGGCAGAGGCCACCGCGGCTTCGGCGACGACGGCACCGGATGCCGCCCCAGCGCCCGCACAGCCGGCGGCAACCGTGCCCGCGGCATCCGCCCCGCCGGCGAGCTCAGCCTCGCCGACGCGCACTGGCGCCGCCGAACGAGCCCGGAACCGCTGGTTCCAGCGGCCGGCCGGCTTCCTCCTGGCAGCCGCGGCGGCCATCGTGCTGTTCGTGGGCGGCACATTCGTCGGCCAGGCCTTCAACACGAACCAGTTCGTTCAGCAGCAGGCCGCCGCGCTGGTGCAGATCAACGCAGCACCGGACTCGAAGCGCGCCTCGACGGTGACGAAGGACGGCCACCCGGCCACGCTCGTCTGGTCGGGCGAGCTGGGCCTGTCAGCCCTGATGATCAAGGACCTCCCGGCGCTGCCGAGCGACAAGGACTACCAGCTCTGGTACATGAACGACTCCGGGGCCTTCTCTGCTGGCACGTTCAATTCGGCCGGCACGGGGATCGTCTGGCGCGCGCTCGACGGCACGATGAAGGCCGGCGACCAGGTCGGCGTGACGGTCGAGCCCACGGGCGGCTCCAAGCAGCCGACCTCCGCGCCGATCGTGGCCATCCAGAGCTGACCGACCGTTCGAAGTAGGCTCGGGGCATGACGCTGCCCTTCACCCTGCTGATCGATCCGCTGCCCGCGGACTCCACCCGCACCACGTTCGAGGACACGTTCCACGAGATCGACTCGTCGGCTCCCGCGCTGCGGGTGGCGGAGCTGAGCACCCAGCGCGGTGACGGCATCTTCGAGACGCTCAGCGTCGTCAACGGGCATCCGCAGGAAGTCGAGCCGCACATCAGCCGCTTGCGCAACTCGGCGGAGATCTGCGAGCTGCCGGTGCCGAATCCGGACCAGTGGCGCGCTGCCATCGCCTACGCGGTTGCGAAGCTGCCGCAGGACGGCGAGCTCGCGCTCAAATTCGTGCTCAGCCGCGGCGTCGAGGCCGGCCCTGCGCCGACGGCCTGGCTGCACGCGACCGCCGCGCCCGACTACCGTGCGGCACGGGAGAACGGGGTGCGCGTCATCACGCTCGACCGCGGCTACCCGCGCGGCGTCGCCGAGCAGGCTCCCTGGCTGCTCATGGGCGCCAAGACGCTGAGCTACGCCATCAACATGGCCGCACTGCGCGAAGCGAAGCGGCGCGGCGCCGACGACACGATCTTCGTCACGCACGACGGGTACGTGATGGAGGGCCCGACCTCGAGCGTGATCATCCGCTCCGGCGGCGTCTACGTCACGCCGGCGCCGAGCGGCGCCATCCTGCACGGCACCACCCAGCAGAGCCTGTTCGACTACCTCACGGCCGTGGGGGAGAAGGTCGAATACCGCGACGTGACCGTCGACGAGCTGCGGGCTGCGGATGCCGCGTGGCTGGTCTCCAGCGTGCGCCTGGCCGTCGCCGTGACCGCACTCGACGGCGCACCCTTCCCCGTCGACGCCGAGCTCACCCGCGCCTTCAACGCGTTCCTCCTCGGCCGCACCGACTGACCGCCTGCGCCCGCTGCGGGCCGCCTGCCCAACGAATTCGACGGAGATTTTGGCTCCGGATGCCGTCTGGCGCCGGTTTTGCCCGGTTTTGGGCAGAATCTCCGTCGAATTCGAAAAGGGAGCGGGCCGGCGAGAGGGGTGCGAGGGTTAGCCGAAGCGGCCGGAGACGTAGTCCTCGGTGGACTGCACGCTGGGGTTCGAGAAGATCGTGGTGGTGTCGTCGTACTCGATCAGCTTGCCCGGCTTGCCGGTGCCGGCGATGTTGAAGAACGCGGTCCGGTCCGAGAC
>DHJB01000055.1:31222-52944 GCA_002404115.1 Microbacteriaceae bacterium UBA4731 | reverse complement strand
AGCCGCTGCTGCTGGCCGCCGGACAGGCCCGAGCCGGGCCCATGCAGGCGGTCCTTGACCTCGTTCCACAGGTTTGCGCCGCGCAGCGACTTCTCGGTCAGGTCGTCGGCGTCGCTCTTGGACATGCGCCGGTTGTTGAGCTTCACGCCGGCCAGCACGTTGTCCTGGATCGACATGGTCGGGAACGGGTTCGGGCGCTGGAACACCATGCCCACCTGCCGGCGCACGAGCACCGGGTCGACGCCGGGGCCGTACAGGTTGTTGCCGTCGATGAGCACTTCACCCTCGACGTGCGCGCCGGGGATGACCTCGTGCATGCGGTTGAGGGTGCGCAGGAGGGTGGACTTGCCGCATCCGCTGGGGCCGATGAAGGCCGTCACGGAGCGGGGCTCGATGGTCAGCGAGACGCCCTCGACGGCGAGGAACTTGCCGTAGTAGGCGTTGAGGTCGGTGACTTCGATGCGCTTGGACATGTAATCCTTCGAGTTGACGGCTAGCGGCCGAGCTTGGGGGAGAAGATCTTGCCGATGAGGCGGGCGACGCCGTTGAGCAGCATCACGATCAGGACGAGTGTGAGGGCTCCGGCCCAGGCCCGGTCGACGTAGGCCTGGGTGTCGGCACCCTGGCTGGCGTACTGGGTGTACACGAACACCGGCAGGGTCATCATCCGCTCGCTGAACAGGTCGTAGTTCATGCTCGCCGTGAACCCGGAGATGATCAGCAGCGGCGCGGTCTCGCCGATCACGCGCGAGATCGAGATCATCACGCCGGTGATGATCCCGGCGAGGGATGTCGGCAGCACGACCTTGAGGATCGTCAGCCATTTCGGCACCCCGAGCGCGTACGCGGCTTCGCGCAGTTCGTTCGGCACGAGTTTGAGCATCTCTTCGCTCGAGCGCACGACGACCGGGATCATCAGCACGGACAGAGCGACGGCGCCGCCGAAACCGAAGCGGATGCCCGGGTCGTTGAACAGGAGCGAGAACAGGGCGAACGCGAACAGGCCGGCGACGATCGACGGGATGCCCGTCATCACGTCGACGAAGAAGGTAATGCCGCGGGCGAGGCGGCCGCGACCGTACTCGGTCAGGTAGATCGCGGTGAGCAGGCCGATCGGAACCGAGATGATCCCGGCGACACCGGTGATGAGGAGGGTACCCATGATGGCGTGCAGGGCGCCGCCGCCGGCGCCGACGATGTTGCGCTGGGACGACGTGAAGAATGTGGGCGTGAGGAACGCCGGCAGCCCGTTGACGACCGTCGTCGCGACGAGTGAAATGAGTGGGAGCAGCGCGATCACGAAGGCGGCGGTGACGAGGGCCGTGACCAGGCGGTCCGTGGCCTTGCGCGTGCCTTCGACGAAGTAGGACAGGAGATAGATGGCGACGCAGTAGATCACCGTGCCGAAGAACAGGGTTCCGGCAATGTTGAAGTCCGTTGTCGCGCCGGAGAGCTGCAGCACGAGGAAGACGGCGGCCGTGGCGAACCAGCTGCCGGCCAGCACGGCGAGCGAGGAATACTTCGGAAGCTTGCCGGCGGTGAGCGAGTTGGTCAGCGGAGCGGTCATGGTGCTCATCAGTTCGCTCCGGAGAAGGCCTTGCGGCGGTTGATGACGTAACGGGCCAGCATGTTCACCGCGAGCGTGATGACGAAGAGGATCAGGCCGGTGCCGAGGAGGATGTTCACGCCCGTGCCGTGCGCCTCCGGGAAGTTGAGCGCGATGTTGGCGGCGATCGTGGTGGGGTTCTGCGAGGTGAGCAGATTGAAGATCACCTGCGGGCTCGGGGAGAGCACCATGGCGACGGCCATGGTCTCGCCGAGGGCGCGGCCGAGGCCGAGCATCGAGGCCGAGATGATGCCGGGCCGGCCGAACGGCAGGACCGCCATCGTGATCATTTCCCAGCGAGTGGCGCCGAGCGCGAGCGCGGCCTCCTCGTGCAGCACGGGAGTCTGCAGGAAGATCTCGCGGGAGATCGCGGTGATGATCGGCAGCACCATGACGGCCAGCACGATGGCGACGGTGAGGAGGGTGCGCCCGGTTCCGGAGACCGGCCCCGCGAAGAGCGGGAACCAGCCGAACCACTGCACGAGCGTCGTGTAGAACGGCTGCAGGAGCGGGGCGAGGACGCCGATGCCCCAGAGCCCGAAGACCACGGAGGGCACGGCGGCCAGCAGGTCGACGATGTAGCCGAGGCCCTGCGCCAGCCGGCGCGGCGCGTAGTGCGAGATGAACAGCGCGATGCCGATCGCCAGGGGGATGGCGATGATGAGCGCGAGGAACGACGACCAGAGCGTGCCGAAGGCCAGCGGCCAGACGTAGGCCCAGAAGTTGGTGAAGCCGCCCTTGAAGTCCGTGGCCTTGGCGACGAACGCCGGGAGGCTCTGCAGGAGCAGGAAGATGGCGACGGCGGCGAGGATCGCGAGGATGAGGCTGCCCGCGACGATCGTCGCGGTGGAGAAGATCCGGTCGCCTGCGCGTTGTTTGGCCTTGAGTGCCGACGTGGCAACTTCGGTCGTCATGCCGGGCGTCTCCCTGGGTGGGTCAGGTGAAGAGAAGTGAGGTGAGATCCGTCGAACCGGGGATACGAGCCGCTGGCCACAAACCCCAGTCTGCCCGACCCGGCGGTCGCATGCAATGCGACGGATGCCGGGTCGGGCAGCTTCAAACGGGGTGTTACTTGATGGTGGCGAGAACGTCCGCGACCTTGGCCTGCACGTCGGTCGACAGCGGCGCGGAACCGGAGGCCTTGGCGGCAACGGTCTGGCCGTCGGCGCCGGCCATGTAGCCGACATACGCCTTGACGAGCTTGGCCTGGGCCGGGTCGGTGTACTCGGTGCAGACGACCGCGTAGCTCACGAGCACGAGCGGGTAGTGCGTCGCGTCGGTGGTCTTGCGGTCCAGCGCGATGGCGAGGTCGTTGGATTCGCGACCGGCGACGAGCGGCGAGTCGTTCACCACGGCGGCGGCGCCGTCTGCGGTGTAACCCACGAACTTGTCGCCGACCTTGATCTTGGCGACACCAAGCTTGCCGGCGCGCGAGGCGTCGGCGTAGCCGATGGTTCCAACACCGTTGGTGACGGCGTCGACGACACCGGAGGTGCCCTGTGCGCCCTCACCGGTCTTGAGCGGGAACGGGTCGGCCGGTGCATCCGTCCACACGCTGGGAGCGTTCTGGTTCAGGTAGTCCGTGAAGTTCTTGGTGGTACCCGAATCGTCCGAGCGGTGCACGGCGGTGATCGGCGTCGACGGCAGCGAAGCGCCCTTGTTCAGGGCGGCGATGGCCGGGTCGTTCCACGTCTTGATGTCGCCCTTGAAGATCTTGGCGATCGTCGTGGCGTCGAGGTTGAGGTCGGTGACTCCCTTGACGTTGAAGATCACGGCGATCGGGGAGATGTACACGGGAAGGTCGACGGCCTTGGACTTCGGCGCGCAGGCCTTGAACGAGCCGGCGAGCTCTTCGTCCTTCAGGAAGGAATCGGAGCCGGCGAAGTCGGAACCGCCGGCGATGAAGGTCGCGCGGCCGGCGCCCGAACCAGTCGGGTCGTAGTTGACGGTGACCTTCGGGTTGGCGGTCTGGAAGGAAGCGATCCACCCTTCCTGTGCTGCGGCCTGCGCGGACGAGCCGGCGGCGTTGATCGTGCCGGACAGTGCGCTCGTGGTGCCGCCGCTGGCCGGTGCGCCGGATTCGTTCGCGGCGCAGGAGGACAGGGCGAGGGCGGCTGCCACAGCAATGACCGCCGGGCGGCCAATGTGCTTGAGATTCACAAGGATCCTTTTCAAGGGTTGAATGCAAAAAGTTGACTGCAGGGTAAGGGCCGGTGCAGGCCCACACGGGACGTTACGCGGCGCGATTAACGGCAGACCGGCCGCAAGGTGAACGGGAGGTGAACGGGTTTCGACGGGCCGACCCGACGGGCCGGCCCGTTCGCAGCGTCGAAACTACACCCGGGGAGCGTGGGTTTCGATGGCGATGATCCCGGAACTGGGGTTCTCGGCGGAGAGGTGCACGACGGAGAAACCGCCCGGTTCCAGGTCCGCGGCATCCGAGACGTAGGCGCCGAGCGTTGTGCCCGTGGCCAGCGCGATCTCGCGCAGGATCTCGGGCAGCACCGGACCGTGGCTGCAGAGTACGGTCGTCTTCCTGGCGCGAACCCGCTTGCCGATGCTGCTTCTGACGTCGGCCGTGCCCTCGGTCCACGCGTCCTGGCTGATGACGTCGGTGCGCTTGATCTGGATGCCCGTGGCCGCGCCGAGCGGCGCGACCGTGGTCACGCACCGCGTCGCGGTACTCGTGATGATGCGCTTCGGGCGCCAGGCGGTGAGCGTGTCCACGATGCTCGCGGCCTGCGTCACGCCGCGCTCGGTGAGCGGCCGGGTGCTGTCGGCGCCGTCCCAGCTGCGCGGGGGCACGGCCTTGGCGTGGCGGAGCGCGATGATCGCGAAGGTGCGGGTGACGCCGTTGTCGACGAGCCGCGCAAACGTTTCGAGGATTTCGACGTCCGCCGGGTAGCTGAGGTAGGTCCGGGCCTTCTTGATCGAAACCCACTCGATCGCGGCGATTTCCCCGTTGGGCACGAAGGTGGACCGCAGGATCGCCGACGGGGTGACCTCGGCAGCCCAGTAGTGCACGATCTTCTCGCGGCCGTTGGGCATCCCGTAGTGCGATACACCGAGCGGCACACCCAGGGCGACCGACATCCCGGTCTCCTCCTCGATTTCGCGCACGGCCGTCCGGGGGAGTGACTCGCCCGGGTCGACCTTGCCTTTCGGGATGGTCACGTCGCCGTGGATCGTGCGATGCACCAGGAGAACGTGCACCTTGTCGTCGATCAGGCGCCAGCACACCGCCCCGGCGGCATAGACCGCCATCTCGGTCACCGGCGGCCCACCAGTCGCTTGCGCTGCCCGATTTGTTGCATGAGTCTATTTTGCATGTCGTCCAACGGCTGGCCCGAATCGTCCAGGTGGTGACGAACCCACTCGCCGGAGGCGTCGAGCCACCACGACGAGGTGCGCTCGTCCATGGCGCGCGTGAACAGCGCGTCGATCTCCACGAGGTGGTCAGTGTCGACGAGGCGCACGAGCGCCTCGACCCGACGGTCGAGGTTGCGATGCATCATGTCGGCGCTGCCGATGAAGACCTGCGGCTCACCCAAGGTGTGGAAGGAGAAGATCCGGGAATGCTCGAGGTAGCGGCCGAGGATCGAACGAACCCGGATGTTTTCGCTCATCCCGGGCACGCCCGGTTTGAGGCTGCAGATGCCGCGCACCCAGATGTCGACCGGGACCCCGGCCTGGCTGGCCCGGTAGAGGCCGTCGATGACGGCCTCGTCGACCATCGAGTTGACCTTGATCCGGATGCCGGCGGGCTTTCCGGCGATCGCGTTGGCCGTTTCGTCCGCGATCCGCTTGAGCAGGGCCTTGCGCAGGTGCAGCGGCGCCACGAGCAGGCGTTTGAACTTCTTCTCGATCGCGTAGCCGGAGAGCTCGTTGAACAGGCGGGTGAGATCCTTGCCGACCTGGGCATCCGCGGTCAGCAGGCCGAGGTCTTCGTAGATGCGGCTGGTCTTGGGATTATAGTTGCCGGTGCCGATGTGGCTGTAGTGGCGCAGCACGCCCTCTTCGTGGCGCACCACGAGCGCGAGCTTGCAGTGCGTCTTCAGGCCGACGAGGCCGTAGACGACGTGCACGCCGGCCTTCTCCAGCTTGCGCGCCCAGGAGATGTTGGCCTGCTCGTCGAAGCGCGCCTTGATCTCGACGAGGGCGAGCACCTGCTTGCCGGACTCCGCCGCGGCGATGAGCGCGTCGATGATGGGGCTGTCGCCCGAGGTCCGGTACAGCGTCTGCTTGATGGCCAGCACGTTCGGGTCGGTCGCAGCCTGCTCGAGGAACGCCTGCACGCTGGTCGCGAACGATTCGTACGGGTGGTGCAGCAGGATGTCGCGGCGGGCGATCGCGGCGAAGATGTCGGGCTCGGCGTTCGGCTCTGCGGCCAGGAGCTGCGCTGCCGTCGTCGGCACGTGCTTGGCATAGCGGAGGTCCGGCCGGTCGACACGGGCGAAGTCGAACAGGCCGCCGAGGTCGAGCGGCGCGGGCAGGCGGTAGACCTCCTGGTCGGTGACGTCCAGCTCGCGCACGAGCAGCCCGAGGGTGACCTCGTCCATGTCTTCGGTGATTTCGAGCCGGATGGGCGGGCCGAACCGGCGCCGCAGCAGTTCCTTCTCGAGGGCCTTGATCAGGTTCTCGGTCTCGTCTTCGTCGATCTCGACGTCTTCGTTCCGGGTGACCCGGAAGGCGTGGTGCTCGAGGATCTGCATACCGGGGAAGAGGTCGCCGAGGTGGTTGGCGATGAGGTCTTCGAGCGTAATGAAGCGAACGTCGTCGAGGGTTTCGCCGCGGTCGACGCGCACGAAGCGCGGGAGCATCGACGGCACCTTGAGCCGGGCGAACTCCTGCTTGCCGGTCTTGGAGTTGCGCACCCGCACCGCGAGGTTGAGCGAGAGGCCCGAAATATAGGGGAACGGATGCGCCGGGTCGACGGCGAGCGGCATCAGCACCGGGAAGATCTGGTTCGAGAAATAGGTGCGCAGCGATGCCCGGTCGGCGTCGTTCAGGGTGTCCCAGTTGACGACGTTGATGCCGGAGCTCGCCAGGGACGGACGCACGAGGTCCTGGAAGGCCCTCGAGTGGCGGTCCTGGAGCACGTGTGCGGCCCGGGAGATGTCGGAGAGAACCTCCTGGGGGGCGCGCCCGACGTTCGTCGGAACCGCCAGCCCGGTGAGGATGCGGCGCTTGAGCCCGGCAACCCGAACCATGAAGAACTCGTCGAGGTTGCTGGCGAAGATGGCGAGGAAATTCGCGCGCTCGAGCACGGGGAGGTCGGGATCCTCCGCGAGTTCGAGAACGCGCTGGTTGAAGGCGAGCCAGCTCAGCTCGCGGTCGAGGTACCGCTCGGAGGGCAGCGCAGGGTCGTTCTCGCTGATCAGCGGTTCGAAATCATCGTCGAAGTCGCTGCCGAGGAGGGAGTCCGCCTGGATGTTGTCGCTGTCCATCTGACCATCCTTACACCGCGAGTCCAGCGGGGGCGACGATCGGGATGAACGTTTCGCTAATCGGCGAGCCGGAGGTACTGCACGTCGACCGTGTAGTCGGTGAAACCGAGGGAACGGTAGAGGTGAACGGCGGGCGCGTTGTGGGCCTCGACGTAAAGCGCGGCACTCGTGCAGCCGCGCTCGCGGAGGCGTTCGAGGCCGGCCTGCAGGAGGGTGCGGCCCAGGCCCCGGCCGGCGGCATCCGGGTCAACGCCGACGACGTAGATCTCGCCGACCTTCCCGTCGCCCTCGATTTTCAGCCAGATGTACCCGATCATGCGTCCGGTGGCGTCGCGCGCGATGAGGAAGTCGCCCGGGTCGAACCACGGCTCGCCCTGCCGTGCGGTCAGGTCGAGGCCGGTGAGCGCTCCCTGCTCCGGGTGGTGCGCGAACACGAGCGCGTTGAGGATCACCCATTCCTCGTCGTCGGCGCCGGGGCGGAACGCGTCGATGCTCACCCGTCCCCGCGGGGCCGCTCCGGCTACGGGCGCCGCTTCCGCTGCGTCGGTCATCGGCTTCCGCAGTTGCAGCAGGGTGCGTGCGGCCGCGAACCGGAACCGGTTGGCGAGCACCCGCGCGGCCGGATGGTCGCCGTGCGACCACGCCGTGAGCTGGTCCGGTGCGTCGGCGAGGATATCCCGGAGGGCCTCGCCGGCGTGGCCGAGCCCGCGGTGGGCCGGGGTGATCACGAGGTCGAGTTCGCCGCGGCCGACGAGCGCGGCCCCGACGGCGGTGCCCTGCGCGGTGATCAGCAGGGGGGTGCGGCGGCCGGCGGACAGGTCGAGCATCGCCTGTTCGTTGAACGGGCGGTACCCGTCGACGGCGGCCGCGGCGGACGCAACCGCCTCGAACCGCTCGTGCGACGCGGCATCCGCCGGGTCAGGAACCGACAGAACGAGGGACACGCTCGTCGTCCTCCTCGATGACGTTGAATCGATAGCCGACGTTGCGGACGGTGCCGATGAGCGACTCCTGGTCGCCGAGCTTGGCGCGCAGCCGTCGCACATGCACGTCAACCGTGCGGGTGCCGCCGAAGTAGTCGTAGCCCCAGACCTCGCTGAGCAGCTGCTCGCGGGTGAAGACGCGGGACGGGTGCGCGGCCAGGAAGCGCAGCAGCTCGAACTCCTTGTAGGTGAGGTCTAGGACCTTGCCGTGCACCTTCGCCGAATAGCTGGCTTCGTCGATGACGACGCCGGCCGCGCGGATTGTGGGCGACGGTTCGTGCTGACTCACACGCCCGACGGCGAGACGGATGCGCGCGTCGACCTCGGCCGGGCCGGCCGTGTCGAGGATGACGTCGTCGACGCCCCAGTCGGGGCTGACCGCGGTGAGCCCACCCTCGGTGATCACCAGGAGCAGCGGGACCGAGATTCCGGTGGTGCGGAGGATCTGGCAGAGCGACTTGGACGCCATCAGGTTGGTCCGCGCGTCGAGCAGGATCAGGTCGGAATCCGGCGCCGTGATCAGCTGGTGCGGCTGCGCCGGAATGAGTCGTGTGCTGTGCGAGAGCAACGCCAGGGCGGGAAGAACCTCATTGTTGACCGCCGAGGTCAGGATCAACAGCTGCGCCACGCGCATCCTCCAAGTTTCGTGGCCCCATACTACCGTGCCACGGATTGGCACTGGGCCGGGCACAATGGGGAGAGTGAACTGGCAATGGAGAAGCATCGTCGTGGTTTGGTTGCTCGCGGTCGTCTGCGCGGTGCTCACGGGGCTGTTCTCGGTGCCCAACGAAGAGCTGGCCTGGACCAGTCTCTCGCTCGCCGGCTGCACGATCGTCACGCTCGCCCTGCAGCTCGCGACCGGCCGCAAGGAAGGCTATGTGAACCGGGTGACGATGAGCGTTGTCGGCGCGGTCGTCGTTCTCGGCGCCGCCACGGGAATCTTCGGGCTGCTCGGCCTCGGCTAAGAACCGGTCCCCCATCAGCGAGTAGACTCGACGCATGTCGCCGCTTGCACTCGAACTCTTCTTCCTGGGTCTCCTCGCGCTGGCGAGCCTGTCGATCGCCTGGGTTTCCGTGGTTGTCCTGTACAAGCTCTTCTGGGGGCAGCGGTAGAGCGCATGTTCGAGCTTCCGACCCAGCTTCCTTCCGAACTGGTTCCGCTCTCCTGGCTCATCGGGGTCTGGGAGGGCTCCGGAATACTGGAATACACGATCGGCGACGAGTCGGTCACCCGCGAATTCGGCCATCGCCTGAGCTTCAGCCACGACGGCCTTCCGCACCTCAACTACAGCTCGTACACCTGGCTCGAAGCCGACCCTGAGTCGGGCGGCGACGAGAAAACGCCGCTCGTGACGGAGACCGGGTACTGGCGCCTGAGCCGTCCCCAGCTCGCCGGCGACCCAGGTCCGGGCCTCCTTCCCGGGTTCGGCGACCGGCCGTATGCGACCGCCGACGAGGTTGAAACGTTACGTAACGCGGACGGCGGCTTCGACATCGAAGTGACCCTCGCGCACCCCGGCGGCGTCGCCGAGCTCTACCTGGGCCAGGTCAAGGGCCCCCGGATCGACCTGGCGACGGATGCCGTGCTGCGCACGCAGGGCGCGAAGCCCTACGCGGCGGCGACACGTCTCTACGGACTGGTCGACAAACACCTCCTCTGGGCGTGGGACATTGCCGCCCTCGGCCAGAGCCTGCGCACCCACGCGTCCGGTCGCCTCGCGCGAGCCGACTAGGCGCACCCCAGCCACACCGAATAGCCACAGTCGAATCGAGCATCGTGACCCCAGCATCCGTTTCCCCCCTGCTTGACCTCCCGGGCGCCGTCGCGGCGCAGGGCATCGACGCGGGCGTCGCCGCGCACTACGGCAACCCGATGATCGAGCAGCGCAGCCTGCTGGCCGGCGACGCCATCGTCGACCTGTCCCACCGGGGCGTGCTCGGTGTTGCCGGGCCGGACCGCCTGAGCTGGCTCAATTCGATGTCCAGCCAGGAACTGCGGGGCCTCACCCCGGGCGAATCGACGGAAACGCTGCTGCTCGACCCGACCGGCCGGTTGCAATACGCCATCCAGCTGCTCGACGACGGCGTCGAAACCTACCTGATCGTCGAGGCCGCCGAACTGCCCGGCCTGCAGGCCTGGCTCGACCGGATGCGGTTCACCCTGCGGGTGGAGATCGCCGACCACACCCCGGACTACGCCGTCGTCGGCACGATGGCAGCCGACCCATCGGCGGTCGGTCTGGCGCCGTCAGCCCCGAACGGTGCGCCCCTTCTCTGGCGCGACCCGTGGGCCGGCGTCACGGCCGGCGGCTACCAGTACTCCGAGGCGGCCGTGCACCCGGGCGCCGGCTGGCACTGGACCGAGGTGCTCGTGCCCCGTGCCGCGCTCGCCGCGTTGCGGGACGCCGTGGCCGGCGGAACCCCCGCGGCCGCCGGGCTGCTCGCGTTCGAGGCCCTGCGCATCGCCGCTTGGCGCCCGCGGGCCGCCACTGAGGCCGACGAGAAGACTATCCCGCACGAGCTGGACTGGCTGCGCACGGCCGTGCACCTGAACAAGGGCTGCTACCGAGGCCAGGAGACCGTGGCGAAGGTGCACAACCTCGGGCATCCGCCGCGCCGGCTGGTGCTGCTGCACCTCGACGGCTCGGATTCGGTGCTGCCCGTGCACGGCGACGAAGTGCAGGCCGACCGGCGGGTCCCGGGCGGCGAGGAGGGGGAGACGGAGCGCGCCGCCGTCGGCATCGTCACCTCCAGCGCCATCCACCACGAGCTCGGGCCGATCGCGCTCGCCGTCATCAAGCGCACCGTGCCCGCGACGAGCACCCTCTACGTGCAGTCGCAGGGCCTCTCGATCGCGGCCGCCCAGGAAGTGATCGTGCCGCCGTCGGCCGGTTCGGTCGCCGACATTCCCCGGTTCCCGCGCCTCGGCATCCGCACCCCCGGCCACTAGCCCCGCCTCGCGTTCCCTTCCCCCACCGCGAAACTGCAGTAGTGGTCACTAAAACGCGCTCAGAACGACCACGACTGCAGTTTCGCGGAGGGGAGCTCAGCTCTCGGTAGAGTGGATGCCATGTCTGAGCCATACACACTCATCCTCCTTCGCCACGGCCAGAGCCTGTGGAACCATCAGAACCTCTTTACCGGCTGGGTGGACGTGAGGCTCAGTGAACAGGGCATCATCGAGGCTCGCCGCGCCGGCGAGCTCATCGCCGAGTCCGGCCTGCACCCCGACATCGTGCACACCTCCGTGCTCACCCGCGCCATCCAGACCGCGAACCTCGCGCTCGAGCAGGCCGACCGCCTGTGGATCGACGTGAAGCGCTCCTGGCGCCTGAACGAACGCCACTACGGCGCGCTGCAGGGCCTGGACAAGGCCGAGACCCTGGCGAAGTTCGGGCCGGAGCAGTTCCAGCTCTGGCGCCGGTCGTACGACGTTCCGCCGCCCGTGCTCGCCGACGATTCCAAGTGGTCGCAGGTGAACGACCCCCGCTACGCGGACCTGGGTGACGCCATCCCGCGCACCGAATGCCTCAAGGACGTCGTCGAGCGGATGCTGCCCTACTGGGAGTCCGACATCGCGGCCGACCTCCGCACGGGCAAGACCGTGCTCGTCACCGCCCACGGCAACTCGCTGCGCGCCCTGGTCAAGCACCTCGACGGCATCTCCGACGCCGACATCGCCGAGCTCAACATCCCCACCGGCATCCCGCTCGTCTACAGGCTCGGCGAGGACCTCATGCCGCTCGGCCCCGGCGAGTACCTGGACCCGGAGGCCGCAGCGGCTGGCGCCGCCGCCGTCGCCGCGCAGGGCAAGAAGTAGCCCCACCCCCGCGAAAACGCAGTTGTGGTCGCTAAAACGCGCTCAGAATGACCACAACTGCGTTTTCGCGGTGGCAGACGGATCGCAGTGTTACGCCGGGCCGGCCGGGTGCCAGTCGCCCGTGCCGAGGTACTGCACCTTCTTCGCGATCGAGACGGCGTGGTCAGCGAACCGCTCGTGGTACCGGCTGGCCAGCGTGGCGTCCACCGTGTCGGCGGCCTGGCCCTTCCAGGTTTCGCCGAGCACCGCGTCGAACACGCTCAGGTGCAGCGCGTCGATCTTGTCGTCTTCATTGCGGATGGTCTCCGCCAGCTTCATGTCTTCGGTGGTGAGCAGCTCGGTGAGCATGTTGGCGATCTTGACGTCCAGCTCGCCCATCTCGGCGAAGGTCGGCCGCAGGCTCTTCGGGATGACCTTGTCCGGGAAGCGGTAGCGGGCGAGCTGCGAGATGTGGGTCGACATGTCGCCCATCCGTTCGAGGGACGCGCTGATGCGCAGCGCACTGACGACGATGCGCAGGTCGCGCGCCACCGGCTGCTGCCGGGCGAGGATCGTGATGGCCAGTTCGTCGAGCTCCACCGTGAGCGCGTCGATCTTGTCGTCGTCCGCGATGACCTCCTCGGCGAGGCTCACATCCGATTCGTTGAACGCGCGCGTGGCCTTGTCGATGGAGATGGCTACCAGGCGGGCGATCTCGACGAGACGCTCCTGCACCTCGGCAAGTTCCTGCTGAAATACTTCGCGCATGATGGTTGGTCCTTCCTGGCCGCCGGGCGCTCGGGCTCCGGCTGGCACGTGAGACCCGCCTGGCCCCCCGGTGATCGTGCCGGGAGAAGGTTAACGGCAGGTGCCGCGGGCTTGAACACTTCCTAACGTACCGCCCGCCCAGCCCGCTCGCAGCGGGGGAGGGCCGCAAATGTCACTAATCTGGGGAAATGGAATCCACCTGGCTCGTGCTGCTGTCGCTGGCACTCGGGCTGGCCGTCGGCGCCGGATTCGTGACCCTGCTGCACGTCGCCGAGCGTCACGGCCGCCGCGCCGCCGACGTGGTCAACCCCGCGGTTCCCGACGGCATCGACCAGGTGCTCGACGCCCTCGAGTCCGCCGGGGTCGTGCTCGACCCGTCGAACAACGTCATCAAAACCTCGCCCGGCGCCCTCGCGATGGGCCTCGTCTGGAACCAGCAGTTCGCGCACCCCGAACTGCTTGAGCTCGCCGGCCGGGTGCGCCGCACCGGCGAGCCGATCTCCACCGACCTCGTGCTCTCCCGCGGCCCGTTCGGCGACGCGAGCATGCACATCAGGGTTCGAGTTGCCAGGTTGGGCACCCGGTACGTGCTCCTGCTCGCCGAAGACCGCACAGAGGCCTTCCGCCTCGACGAGGTGCGCCGCGACTTCGTCGCCAACATCAGCCACGAACTGAAGACCCCGATCGCCTCGGTGGGCCTGCTCGCCGAGGCCATCGACCAGGCGGCGGATGAACCGGAGCAGGTTCGTCGTTTCGCCAACCGTCTCACCACCGAGTCCGGCCGGCTCGGCCGCCTCACGCAGGAGATCATCGAACTGTCCCGGCTGCAGGCCCAGGATGCGCTGGCCGAGCCCGAACTCGTGGACATCGACGCCGTCGTCGCCGCCGCGGTCGACCAGAGCAAGGTCGTCGCCAACGCCGACCACATCACGATCGCCGTCGGCAAGAAGTCGGGCGCACACGTGCTCGGCGACGAACGGCTGCTGACCGTGGCGATCCACAACCTCATCGCGAATGCCGTGCACTACTCGTCAGACGGCTCCCGCGTGGGCGTCGGCATGAGGCGACACAAGGGCGCCGTGGAAATCACGGTCACCGACCAGGGCGTCGGCATCCCGGAGGCCGACCTCGACCGGATCTTCGAGCGGTTCTTCCGGGTCGACCAGGCCCGCTCCCGGCACACCGGCGGCACCGGCCTCGGCCTGGCGATCGTGAAGCACGTCGTGCAGAACCACGGCGGCGACATCCGCGTCTGGTCACAGCAAGGCAGCGGATCGACGTTCACCATCCGCCTCCCAGAGGCGACCACCCCGGCCCAGCCGGCGACAGGAGACACCCCGTGACGCATATCCTCCTGGTGGAAGACGAGCGTTCGCTCAGCGAGCCGCTCAGTTATCTCCTGGAACGCGAGGGCTACGAGGTCACGGTCGCCGAGGACGGCCCGAGCGCGATCACCGAGTTCGACCGCACCGGCGCCGACGTCGTCCTGCTCGACCTGATGCTTCCTGGTCTTCCCGGGACCGAGGTGTGCCGGGAGATTCGCACGCGCTCCTCCGTGCCGATCATCATGCTCACCGCCAAGGACTCGGAGGTCGACATCGTGGTCGGGCTGGAGCTGGGAGCCGACGACTACGTCACCAAGCCGTACTCCACCCGGGAACTGCTCGCCCGCATCCGTGCGGTCACGCGCCGGTGGGTGGACAAGGAACCGGAGAACGAGAGCCTCCTGTCGGCCGGCACGGTGCGGATGGACCTCGAGCGGCACACCGTCGAGGTGTCCGGCGAGCTGGTCAACCTGCCGCTGAAGGAATTCGAACTGCTCGAGTTCCTGCTGCGCAACGCCGGCCGCGTGCTCACCAGGGGACAACTGATCGACCGGGTCTGGGGAAGCGACTACTTCGGCGACACCAAGACGCTCGACGTTCACATCAAGCGCATCCGCTCGCGCATCGAAGCGACACCCTCGGAGCCGGTCATGCTCGTGACGGTGAGAGGCCTCGGCTACCGCTTCGAGGCCTGAGCCAACAGGCCTGAGCCGGTGCGCGCCTAGGGAGTGGGCGTCGGCGTGGGCGTTACTGCCGGCGTTGGCGTCTGTGCCGTGGGAGTAGGCGTTGCGGTCGGAACCAGGGTCGAGTACTGGCTGAGCGTTCCGTCGAGCACAGGCACCAGCAGTTCAACGCCGGTCTCCTGCCCGTACTGCACGAAGACGGGGAAGAGCGCGCCGGGCTTCGCGTCGATGTTGGCGAGCGTCACGGCCGGGACGTCGGGGGTGCCGAAACTGACCGTGGCCTTCGGTGCGACGGTCACCTGCTGCGTGACCTTCTGGCCGGCGGCGGTGTACTGCACGCTGAGGTTGCGGGCCGAATCGCCCGTGTTGACGATCGTGACCAGGAGGTTGGCCGAGGTGGCGCCGTCCGAGATCAGGATGGCGTTGCGGACGGCGATGTCGCCCACGGTCCCGCTCACCCCGTCGCTCGCGTCGTAGTGGTTGGTCGTTGCCTGGGGGGCCAGCAGATCGCAGGCACTCGTTCCCATCAGAATGCCAGCCGCCAGAACGACGGAAGCGGCGATACGCGCCCTCACAAGACCTCCACAACGATTCAGCGTTCGGCCGGAGTGGCCAGAACGCTGCAGATTTCGCTTTGAGTTTAGCCTACCGGCGCACGCGGGCGACAAGCCGGCGCGACAGGCTGGGGCGGCAAGCCGAAGGGCCCTCGCGCAGGTGAAACGGAGGGCGGAAGGGGCACATAGGCTCGGCGAACCTTACCACCGCGGCCTGTGGTATCCTAGACGTTGCTGAAGGGATATAAATACATGCTTTTTGAGGTTGGCGAAACTGTCGTTTATCCCCACCACGGAGCCGCGACGATCACCGAGGTGAAAACGCGGACAATGAAGGGTGTAGAGAAACTGTACCTGAAGCTCAATGTTACTCAGGGCGATCTCACCATTGAAGTTCCGGCCGAGAATGTCGACCTTGTCGGCGTCCGAGATGTCATCGGCAAGGAGGGACTCGACAAGGTGTTCGAGGTGCTCCGCGCACCGTTCACCGAAGAGCCCACAAACTGGTCACGTCGCTACAAGGCGAACCTGGAGAAGCTCGCTTCCGGTGACGTCATCAAGGTGTCGGAGGTCGTCCGCGACCTGTGGCGCCGCGATCAGGACCGTGGCCTGTCGGCCGGGGAGAAGCGCATGCTTGCAAAGGCGCGCCAGATCCTCATCTCCGAACTGGCACTGGCAGAGAAGACCGACGAAGAGAAGGCATCCAGCGTTCTCGACGAGGTTCTTGCCTCCTAGCTCCACTGCTGCGTTGACAGGCGGCGCCGCAAGGTGCCGCCTGTCGTGTTTTTCGCTCCCAGCACCGCTTGCGATATCCCTTCACCGGATACGCCCCAGCAGATAGCCTCCTGTCATGACTGATTCACCTGCGCCCACGGTCGCGGTCATCGTCGTCGCCGCGGGCAGCGGAACCCGCCTGGGTCAGTCCGAGCCGAAGGCCTTCGTTCCGCTCGCCGGCCGCCCGATTCTCTGGCGCGCCCTGGCGGGCGTGTTCGGCATGCGCGAGCCGGCCCAGGTGATCGTCGTCGCACCGGAGGCGAAGCTGGCCGAGGCGCGCGATATTGCCGCAGACGCTGCCGGCGCTGCGATCGGCTTCGTCGATGTCGTTGCCGGCGGCTCCACCCGGCAGGACTCCGTCTCGCGGGGGCTCGCCGCCCTGCGGCCGGGCGTGAGCGTCGTGCTCGTGCACGACGCGGCGCGCGCGCTGACCCCGTCCGCGCTCTGCGACGCCGTCGTCGACGCCGTCCGGTCCACCGGCCAGGGGATCGTCCCCGGACTCCCCGTCGTCGACACCATCAAGCGCATCGGTGCCGGCGGCGACATCCTCGGCACGGTCGATCGCTCCGAACTTTCCGCCGTGCAGACCCCGCAGGGCTTTCCCCGCGAGATGCTGGTGGCCGCGCTGGCCGCGGCCACGGCGGAAGCGACGGATGACGCGGCCCTGGTCGCATCTGCCGGTCACCCCGTGAGCGTGATCCCCGGCGAGCAGCTCGCCTTCAAGATCACCTCGGCATGGGATCTCCGCCGGGCGGAGCTGCTCCTCGGCGCCCCGGGCGCGGCCACGGCCCTGCCGCGCATCGGCACCGCGATGGACGTGCACGCCTTCGACGACACCTCAGAGCTGTGGCTCGCCGGGCTGCACTGGCCGGGGGAGCGCGGACTGTCAGGGCACAGCGACGGCGACACCGCCGTGCACGCCATCTGCGACGCCCTGCTCGGCGCCGCCGGGCTCGGCGACGTCGGCGGGGTCTTCGGTACGTCCGATGCCCGCTTCGCGAACGCGCACGGTGATGTCTTCCTGGCCGAAACCCTGCGCCTGGTGGAGGAGGCCGGATTCCGGGTCGGCAACGTCTCCGTGCAGATCATCGGCAACCGGCCGAAACTCTCCCCACGCCGCGCCGAGGCCGAGGCCTTCCTGGCCGGCATCCTGAACGCGCCGGTCAGCGTTTCGGCGACCACCACCGACGCCCTCGGCTTCACCGGTCGGGGCGAGGGCATCGCGGCGATGGCGACCGCGCTGCTCATCCCGGCACCGGCACCGGGCCCTGACCTAAGCTGGGTCTCGTGACCATACGACTGTACGATTCGAAGGCCCAGGCCCTTCGTGACTTCACGCCTCTTGTCACCGACCAGGTGGGAATCTACGTCTGCGGGCCGACGGTGCAGTCGTCGCCGCACATCGGCCACCTGCGCAGCGCGCTCGTCTACGACCAGCTGCGCCGCTGGCTCACCTACCGCGGCAACGACGTGACCTTCATCCGCAACGTCACCGACATCGACGACAAGATCCTCGCCAACGCAGAGGGCACCACCGAGCAGTGGTGGGCGCTCGCCTACCGGTACGAACTCGAGTTCACGGCCGGCTACCAGCGCCTCGGCATCCTCGCGCCCAGCTACGAGCCGCGCGCGACCGCCAGCATCCGGAACATGCTCGACCTGATCGATCGGCTGGTTGCCGCCGGGAATGCCTACCCGGCCGCCGACGGCACCGGCGACGTCTACTTCGACACCAGGAGCTGGCCCGGTTACGGCGAGCTCACCCGGCAGAGTCCAGACAACATGGAGGCGGCAACGGATGCCGACCCCCGCGGCAAACGCGACCCCCGCGACTTCGCCCTCTGGAAGGGCCACAAGGCCGGCGAGCCCGACTCCGCCACCTGGGCGTCGCCCTGGGGAGACGGCCGCCCCGGCTGGCACATCGAGTGCTCCGCCATGGCCTCCCGCTACCTCGGCGCCCAGTTCGACATCCACGGCGGCGGCCTCGACCTGCGCTTCCCGCACCACGAGAACGAACTCGCCCAGTCCAACGCGGCCGGCGACGCGTTCGCGAACTACTGGATGCACAACGGCCTCGTCCACGTGAACGGCCAGAAGATGTCGAAGTCGCTCGGCAACTCCGTCTATGCGGCGGAGCTCCTCGAGCAGGCGCGTGCCATCGTCGTGCGTTATTACCTCGGTGCCGCCCACTACCGTTCGACCATCGACTTCCACGAAGGCTCGCTCGCCGAGGCCGAGGCCGCGCTCGAGCGTATCGAGAGTTTCCTCGACCGGGCCGACCGCCGACTGGCCGACACCCGGTTCGCCGGGTCCGGCGTCGAAATCGTGCCGGACGAGTTCGCCGAGGCCATGGACGACGACCTCGCCGTTCCGCAGGCCCTGGGTGTGCTGCACGAGACCGTGCGCGCCGGCAACGCCGCGCTCGACGCCGAAGACCTGCACGCCGCGGCGACCGCCCGCGGCCAGGTGCTCGCCATGAGCGAGGTCCTCGGCATCAACCCCCTCTCTCCCAGCTGGTCCGTCGCAACGGACGAGCCGGCCATGATCGCTCTCACCGCCCTCGTCGAGCGCCTGCTTGACGACCGGGAAATCGCCAGGCAGAGCCGCGACTACGCGGCCGCAGACCGAATCCGGGACGAACTCGTCGCCGCCGGAATCACCATCGAAGACACCCCGTCGGGTGCACATTGGAGTTTTGACTGATGAAGAACACAGACCGCAAGGCGCGCACCGGAGCCGTGCGCAAGGGCGCCAGGGGCCCCCAGGTCGGCTCGGGCGGCCAGGGGCGCCAGGCCCTCGAGGGCAAGAAGCCCACGCCTAAGGCCGAGGACCGTCCGTACCACCCCGCCGGCAAGCGCAAGCTCGCCGAGGACCGCTACACCGCGGCCAGCGGCGGCCGCGCCCGCCCCACCGCAGCGAAGGGTGCCCCGCGCGGCGCCTCCCGGGGCACCGGGAACACCGGCGGCGGCGGCGCGTCGACCCGCAAGGCGAAGCAGGTCGACGAGCACGAGATCGTCACCGGCCGCAACTCGGTGCTCGAGGCGCTCCGGGCGAAGATCCCGGCCTCCACCCTCTACATCGCGACGCGCATCGAGATGGATGACCGGGTCAAGGAGATCCTGACCCTCGCCAACAACCGCAACATCCCGATTCTCGAAGTGATGCGCCCGGAGCTCGACCGCCTCGCCGGCCGCGACTCCGTGCACCAGGGACTCGCGCTCAAGGTCCCGGCCTACGAGTACGCGCACCCGATGGAGCTGCTCGACCTCACGATCAGCCGCGGCCACAAGCCGCTCTTCGTCGCGCTCGACGGCATCACCGACCCGCGCAACCTCGGCGCAATCATCCGCTCGACGGCAGCCTTCGGCGGGCACGGCGTGATCGTGCCGCAGCGCCGCTCGGTCGGCGTCACGGCCTCGGCCTGGAAGACCTCCGCCGGCGCCGCGGCCCGCACGCCCGTCGCCATGGCGAGCAACCTCACCCAGACGCTCAAGTCGCTCAAGGAGCGTGGCGTGTTCGTGCTCGGCCTCGACGGCGGCGGCGACGTGGAGCTGCCGGACCTCGGCATCGGCTTCGCCGAGCGCCCGATCGTGATCGTCGTCGGCAGCGAGGGCAAGGGCCTCTCGCGTCTCGTCACCGAAACGTGCGACGCGATCGTGTCGATCCCGATCAGCGCTGCGACCGAGTCGCTCAACGCCGGCATCGCGGCGGGCGTCACCCTCTACGAGGTCTCCCGCCTCCGCGCGCAGATCGCCGCCGCCAAGAAGAAGTAGCACCCCTGCCCAGCCCCCCGCGAAACTGCAGTTGTGGTCGATAAGAACGTGTCTTAGTGACCACAACTGCAGTTTCGCGGAAGGGGCGAGGGGTTAGACCTTGAGGCGCCAGTCGGTCTCGTCGTCGGCGTCGGCTCCAGCGGGGAGCGTGATCGGCAGAGTGATCGAGCCCGTCGGCGGTTCGATCACGGTGGCCTCATCGCGGCGGTGACGCAGCACGTCCTGCACGTACGAGCTGACGGCCTCGGCCAGCGGGATCTCCCGTGACTGGTTCTGCGCCATGAACCAGCGGTGGTCGAGCAGCTGGTGGAACACCTCTGCCGGTTCGAGCTTGCCCTTGAGGTCGCGCGGGATGGCCCGGACAACGGGTTCGAAGACCCGCACCAGCCACTCGTGAGCGAGCATCTCCTCGTCAACCTCCGGGTCGCCGTAGGCGGCACGGTAGGAGTCGAGGTCGTTGAGCAGGCGCCTGGCCTGGTTCTCTTCCGCGTCGAGGCCGGTCAGGCGCAGCAGGCGGCGTTGGTGGTGTCCGGCGTCGACGACCTTCGGCTGGATGCGCACGGTCGTGCCCGTGTTGTCCGTCTTGATCGCGAGTTCGTCGATGTCGAAGCCGAGGTTGTTGAGGCGTTCGACGCGCTCCCGGATGCGCCACCGCTCGGTGCTGGAGAACGACTCGGAACTGGTGAGCTCCTTCCAGAGCAGCCGGTACGCGGCGACGATGCCGTTGCTCACCCGGATCGGGTCGAGCTCGTCGGCGACCCGGCCGCCGGCTTCGAGGTCCATCAGTTCGCCCGCGATGTTGACGCGCGCGATTTCGAGGTCGTTCTCACGCTGCCCGTTGGAGAGGCCGCCGGAGTAGAGCTGCCCGGTCTCCGCGTCGACGAGGTAGGCGGCGAAGGCGCCGGCGTCGCGGCGGAACAGCGTGTTGGACAGTGAGACGTCGCCCCAGAAGAGTCCGACCATGTGCACGCGCACGAGCAGCACGGCCAGGGCGTCGACCAAGCGGGTGGCAGTGTCGGGGCGCAGGGTCTGCGAGTACAGGGCGCGGTAGGGGAGCGAGAACTTGAGGTGACGCGTGACGAGCACCGAGTTCAGCGGTTCGCCGTCCTCATCCGTGCGGTTCGTGATCACGGCGACGGGCTCGACGCAGGGGATCTCCAGCCCCTGCAGCGTGCGGAGCATCTCGTACTCGCCCCTGGCCATCTCGCTCGTCGTTTCCTTGATGGCGACGACGTGGCCGCTCAGGTGGGCGAAACGCACGAGGTGGCGGGAGATGCCCTTGGGCAGGGCTGCGATGTTCTCGTTCGGCCAGCCGTCGAGGGGGAGATGCCAGGGCAGGTCGAGCAGCGCCGGGTCTGCAGTGGCCGAGGTGATGTTGAGGGAACCGCTCATGAATCGAGCCTACCGGTGTACGACAAAACGGCCGGACTGGGCTTTCGCCCCGTCCGGCCGGTCATGAGCGTTCCGTTCGAGCTAGTCGGCGACCGCTCCGCCGAGGCGGAGGCCGGACTCTGCGTCGAAGACGTGCAGGTGGTTCGGCGTCGGGGTCAGGTAGACCGTGTCGCCGGCGTTCGGGTGCGAACGGCCGTCGACGCGGGCGACGACGTCGGTGCGCTTGCCCTCGACCGTGGAGTGGCCGTACAGGTAGCCGTCGGCGCCGAGTTCCTCGACGAGGTCGACCTCTACCTGGAGGCCTTCGCCCCGCACGGTGGACAGGTGGATGTCCTCCGGGCGAACGCCGATGGTGACCTTCTTGCCGGATGCGCTGACGAGGGTGTCGCGCTGCACCGGAACGGTCGCGGTGCCGAACCTGATGCCGCCGTCGGTCGTGTCGGCCAGGAACAGGTTCATGGCCGGGCTGCCGATGAAGCCGGCAACGAAGACGTTCTGCGGCTTCGCGTAGAGGTCGCGCGGGGTGCCGACCTGCTGGAGGACGCCGTCCTTGAGGACCGCGATGCGGTCGCCCATGGTCAGGGCCTCGGTCTGGTCGTGGGTCACGTAGACGGTGGT
>DHJB01000055.1:27675-31092 GCA_002404115.1 Microbacteriaceae bacterium UBA4731 | reverse complement strand
AAGACCATCGCGATGTCGCGGTCTTTCGGCGGGACATCCGTCACATTGCGCTCACCGATGAAGATGTTGCCGTCGTTGACCTCTTCGAGGCCGGCGAGCATGCGCAGGGAGGTGGATTTTCCGCAGCCGGACGGGCCGACCAGAACGAGGAATTCGCCATCGGCGACCTGGAGGTCGAGGTGGTCGACTGCGGGGCGGGTGGAACCCGGGTAGAGGCGGGTTGCCTTGTCAAAGGTGACGGAAGCCATTATTCGTATTCTCCTTCACCGGCAGGAACGTGCCGGACGATCCGTTGTGAGTGGGATTGTCGTAGCCGCCCGCGCGAAGCCGGCAGCCAACCTCTTCAGTATTGCATGGGCAGGTGGATGTCCGCAGTGTGAGTCAGTTCCCCCCGCACTGGGGGCACCCAGCCCCCGGTTGGGAGATTCCCAGAAAGGCGTTCTACTGTGGAGTGCGTTTGCATAGGATTTTGCGGACGCACCTACACTTCCGGAGCGAATATCCATGACTATTGGCGGACCAGGCGACAGTCGTCCTTCGAAGAACCAGCGACGCGACGCGGCCCGTAAAAAGGCCACGCTGCTGCGCTTGGAACAGAAGAAGAAGGATCGTCGCAACAAGGTCGTCCTGCAGGGCGGCATTGCCGTGGCTGCCGTCGCCATCGTTGTCCTGATCGCCCTGATCATCATGAACTCGATTCGCCCGGCCGGCCCCGGCCCGGCGAACATGGCGAGCGACGGAATCCTCATCGGTGAGGGGATGACCGCCGTGAAGACGCCGGCACTGCAGCCGGAAGCCAAGCCCATCGCGTCGGTGCCGGACAAGACGGGGACCGTCGCCGACATTCGCGTCTACGTGGATTACCTGTGCCCGTTCTGCGGCCAGTTCGAAGCCACCAACAGTAAGCAGATTGCCAAGTGGGTCGACTCAGGCGCCGCGACCGTGGAGATCCACCCCGTTTCGATCCTGACCAGCAAGTCGGCTGGAACGCAGTACTCGCTGCGCGCCGCCAATGCCGCCGCCTGCGTCGCGAACTATTCGCCGAACGATTTCTACGCGTTCAACGCAGCCCTCTTCAAGGATCAGCCGAAAGAGGCCACCGCCGGCCTCACCAACGCGCAGATCAAGAAGATCGTGAAGAGCTCCGGGGTGACCGGCTCGCTCACGCAGATCAACTCCTGCATCGACGACACCACGTACAAGTCGTGGGTCCTGGCCTCGACCGACCGGGCGCTCACCGGGCCGCTCCCCAACGCGGCGATCCCCGCCGTCACCGGCACCCCCACCGTGCTGGTCAACGGCAAGCAGTATGTCGGCGCCCTCGACGACCCGAAGGAATTCGCGGCATTCGTACTGCAGTCGGCCGGTGAGACGTACTCCACCTCCACGTCCACCCCGAAGGCGACCCCGGCCCCGGCGAAGACCCCCGCCGGCTAGGTCCCGCCGCGGGATAATCCGCAGCGGTGTGCCTCTCCACCGCCCCGGGGGCGACGGATGCCGCCGCAGCTGCGGATGATCGCGGTACCAGGATGCGTTCCGTGCGCCGCGTGCGCGCGCATGATTTAGGATGGGTGGTCGAGGCGTCATTCGTCTCATGCCGGCCTGGCGCAATTGGTAGCGCACCACTCTTGTAAAGTGGGGGTTACGGGTTCAAGTCCCGTGGCCGGCCCCGTTGCTCGAATCAGAGCTGTGCTCGAGTCAGAGCACCGTGAGGTACTCGGCCGGGTCGATCGCCTGGCGCACGCCCGGCTTCGAATCCGCCGGCACGCCTCCCACGTACAGCCAGCCGAGGAGTTCTTCGGTGTCCGCGAGCTCGTGCATCCGCCGCACCGGCAGCGACCTGGTGAACGGCCCGCTGCGCCACATGACGCCCCAGCCGGCGTCGGCCAGGAGCAGGGTCAACAGGTGGGCGACGCCAGCGGCGACGGCATCCTGCTCCCAGACGTCGACTTTGCTGCTGTCGCGGCGGCTCGCCACGACGGCGATGAGAAGCTCGGCGCGCAGCGGCTTGGCCGCGAGCCGAGCGGCGTCGTCGGCCGTGAGGCCGGATGCCGCCACCAGGGCGTCACCGAGCCGCCGACGGGCGTCGCCCCTCACCTCGATCAGCCGCCACGGCCTGAGGGCGCCATGGTCGGCGACCCGGGCGGCGGCGGCCACCAGCGGCAGCAGTTCTTCGTGCGTCGGCGCATCCGTCGTCACCCTGGAATGCGACCGGCGCGCGCCAATCGCTGCGGATACCGACGACATCGCCGGTTACTCGACGGCCTTGAAGTTGAGCGAGATGGAGTTCATGCAGTACCGGTCGCCGGTCGGCGTGCCGAAACCGTCGTCGAAGACGTGGCCCAGGTGCGAGCCGCAGTTGGCGCAGCGCACCTCGGTGCGCACGGTGCCGAGCGAGCGGTCTTCGACCAGTTCGACCGCCTCGGGGCGCACGGACTCGTAGAAGCTCGGCCAGCCGCAGCCGGAATCGAATTTCGTGCCGCTCTTGAACAACTCCGCGTTGCAGGCGCCGCAGGTGTAGATGCCGGATCGGCTCTCATCGAGGAGTTCACCGGTCCAGGCGCGCTCGGTGGCGGCGGCACGCAGCACCGCGTACTTCTCCGGCCCCAGTTCCTTGCGCCATTCGTCTTCAGACTTCTTGACTTCGTAGTCCATGTGCGTTCCTTCCCCTTGTCGAACCACCTTCGGTTCGATCGTGCTCTCTCAACCCTAAACTCGTCCGGCCAGCCGGGCATTCCTCGGCCCATACGGGTGCCGTGGGGCGAACATCCAGACCGCCGCGAATAGGATGTCCAATAACGCGAGGACGAGGTGAGAGATGGAGAATGCACGCCGCCCGGCTGCCGAACCGGGGTCTACCCCGCCCCGATTGGACGAGCGTGACGAAGCCATCCTCGCGTTCGAGCGCCAGTGGTGGAAGCACGCCGGCGCCAAGGAGGAAGCCATCCGGGCCGAGTTCTCTTTCTCGGCCGCCCGGTACTATCAACTATTGGGTGCCCTGATTGACTCCCCTCTTGCCCTCGCGCACGATCCGATGCTGGTGAAACGGCTGCAACGGATGCGGGAAGCCAGGTCACAGGCGCGAGTGCGTCGCTCCATCCCCAGCACCGACTAGCCCCACCGACTGCCCACCACCGAGGACCGAACCAGACTCTCAATGCCGACTTCCCACCCGAAAGATCGATTCGACACCCTTCCCCGCCAGCTTGACCGGGTGGGTGCTCACCGCGCCCCGGCCAGGAAGGGCCGCGGCTGGATCGGTTTCTGGTGGGCCCTCGCTGCGACGGTCGTGCTCATTGCGCTCGGAGTCGTCTGGCTGTCCGTGCTGAACAACCGCCTCTCCTTCGACCTGTCGGGTCTCCCTGCCGCCAGCGCGACCCCGTCGGCCACGGCGTCCCCCGCCAAGTCGGCCACCCC
>DHJB01000055.1:24501-27606 GCA_002404115.1 Microbacteriaceae bacterium UBA4731 | reverse complement strand
TCTGCCACCCCGTCTGCCGTCCCGACGGTCGCACCGACGGTCGACCCGAGCCTGACCGTGACCGTGCTCAACGGCACCCTGACGACCGGGGTGGCCAGGGGCGTCGGCGAACGACTCACCGCGGCAGGGTGGACCGTTGGCAAGCTCAGCGACGCCAGCACGTCGGATGTGACCAAGACGGTCGTGTACTACGCCGACGCGAAGCTCGAGGGCGCGGCCAGGGGCGTCGCCGAGTCGGTGCCGGGGTCGACCATCCTGCTCTCGCAGGACTTCGCGGATACGCGCGTACCGCTCACCGTCGTCATCGGCAGCGACTACGTTCCGCCAACCGGTTAGGTTCGCTCTTTCGCTTGTCAAGCCCCTGTTATTCCAGCGGCCGTTCGCTAGTGTCTGCATTGGTCACTCGTTTCGGTCACAAGCGCACCCTCACCAGAGGTTTTGCCGCCGCCGGCCGCGACGAACGCAGTCTCTGCGGCAGGCCCGGCACGGCTACTGGGCGCGTGTTGCAGGAATCAAAGCACTGGGGAGTAACACATGGCGCACGGAACCGTCAAATGGTTCAACGCTGAGAAGGGCTTCGGCTTCATCACGGTCGACGGGGGAGGGCAGGACGTCTTCGTCCACTATTCCGCCATCGATATGAGCGGGTACAAGGTACTTGAAGAAGGCCAGTCGGTCGTGTTCGAGGTCGGCTCAGGGGCCAAGGGCCCCCAGGCCGAGTCGGTCCGACCTGCCTGATCAGCCCAATCTCGGGGCTCGCCCCGACGAACGCCGCGCGGTTCGCCGCGCGGCGTTAGGGTGTGAAACGTGATTGCGACTGCTAGTACCACTGCGACAGCGACGACGCGCGGGCGACGCAGAATGGTGATGATTGCTGCGGTGATCCTCCCCGCCCTGCTGCTGGCCGGCTGCACGAGCGAGAAGCCCGCCAGGACGCCCGCGCCGACCCCCACGCCCACCACGACGGCTCAGGCCTGGGTGTCCACCTACAAGGCTCCGGCCCCGACGGAACTCGCGCCGCTGCGAGGCACGACCGTGCCTGCCGGCAGCCTCAAGCATCCGTCCCTCGCCGCCAAGATCGATAACCACGAGGCTGCAAGGCCGCAGGTCGGCCTCGAGCGCACCGACATCGTGTTCGAAGAGCTGGTCGAAGGCGGCCTCACGCGCTACGTCGCGGTCTGGCAGTCCGACATCCCCGACCTGGTCGGTCCGGTGCGTTCGATCCGGCCGATGGACCCGGACATCATCACGCCCCTCGGCGGCATCGTCGCGTACTCGGGCGGACAGCAGAAGTTCGTCAACATGATGAAATCGACGCCCGTCGTCAACGCCGTGTTCGACTACGACCGAACCGGCCTGTTTTACCGCACCGGCGCCAAGTCCGCGCCCCACAACGTGATCCTCAAGGCGAAGACGCTCGTTGGGCGGCACCCCAAGCTGGCCAAGCCGGCGCAGCAGTTCGCCTACTCCGTGAGCATCCCGACGTCGTCCGCGGCGGTCGATGGCAAACCGGTCGGCGTGATCAAGTCGCGGTTCTCCAGTTCCCGCTGGCCGACCTGGACATGGAATGCCGCCAAGAAGGCGTTCCTGCGTTCACAGGAAGGCTCGATCGACCGCGACGGCAAGGGCGCGCAGCTGCAGGCGACGAACGTGGTCGTCATGCGCGTCAACATCGACCACCGGTACGGCTACGTCCCCAAGACCACCATGGTCGGCTCCGGCTCGGCCTGGGTGTCGACAGGCGGCAAGGGCATCCACGCCACGTGGTCCAAGAGCTCCAGGGCCGCGCCGATCCGCCTGGTCGACGACCAAGGCGTGACGATCCGCCTGGCCCCCGGCAACACCTGGATCGAACTGGTCCCGACGAAGGACGGCTCGGTTCAGCTCCTGCCCTAGCCCGAGGTTCACTTGCACTCTCGGCACCAGAGTGCCAGAATCGACCTTGGCACTCTCTCCTTATGAGTGCTAACCCATCACACTTTTTTGGAACGTCCGGGAGGGACGAGAAACACTTATGGCAAAGATCATTGCTTTCAATGAAGAGGCCCGTCGTGGCCTTGAACGCGGCCTGAACATCCTCGCCGACACCGTCAAGGTCACCCTCGGCCCGCGCGGCCGCAACGTCGTCCTGGAAAAGAAGTGGGGCGCCCCGACGATCACCAACGACGGCGTGTCCATCGCCAAGGAGATCGAACTCGACGACCCGTACGAGAAGATCGGTGCTGAACTCGTCAAAGAGGTCGCCAAGAAGACGGATGACGTCGCCGGCGACGGCACCACCACCGCCACCGTTCTCGCCCAGGCACTCGTTCGCGAGGGTCTGCGCAACGTGGCAGCCGGCGCTGACCCGATCAGCCTCAAGCGTGGCATCGAGAAGGCCACCGCAGCGGTCATCGCTGAACTGATCGCGAACGCCAAAGAGGTCGAAACCAAGGAAGAGATCGCGGCCACGGCCTCCATCTCGGCCGGCGACACCGAAATCGGCGCGATCATCGCCGAGGCCATCGACAAGGTCGGCAAGGAAGGCGTCGTCACCGTCGAGGAGTCGAACACGCTCGGCACCGAGCTCGAGCTCACCGAGGGCATGCGCTTCGACAAGGGTTTCCTGTCGGCATACTTCGTGACCGACCCCGACCGCCAGGAAGCGGTCTTCGAAGACCCGTACATCCTGATCGTCAACTCCAAGGTCTCCAACATCAAGGACCTGCTCCCGATCGTTGACAAGGTCATCCAGACCGGCAAGCAGCTGCTCATCATTGCCGAGGACGTCGACGGCGAGGCCCTGGCCACGCTCGTTGTGAACAAGATCCGCGGCATCTTCAAGTCGGTTGCCGTCAAGGCTCCGGGCTTTGGTGACCGTCGCAAGGCCCAGCTGCAGGACATCGCCATCCTCACCGGTGGCCAGGTCATCGCCGAGGAGGTCGGACTCAAGCTCGAGAACGTCACCCTCGACCTGCTCGGTACGGCCCGCAAGATCGTCATCACCAAGGACGAGACCACCATCGTCGAGGGCGGCGGAGACGTCGAAGCCATCGCCGGACGCGTTCAGCAGATCCGCAGCGAGATCGAGAACACCGACAGCGACTACGACCGTGAGAAGCTCCA
>DHJB01000055.1:11754-24353 GCA_002404115.1 Microbacteriaceae bacterium UBA4731 | reverse complement strand
CATCGAGGACGCCGTCCGCAACGCGAAGGCTGCCGTTGAAGAGGGCATCGTCGCTGGTGGTGGCGTTGCGCTGATCCAGGCCGGCAAGACCGCCTTCGAGAAGCTCAACCTCACGGGCGACGAGGCAACGGGCGCGAACATCGTGCGCGTCGCCATCGACGCTCCGCTCAAGCAGATCGCCCTCAACGCCGGCATGGAGCCGGGCGTTGTCGTCGACAAGGTGCGCAACATGCCCGTCGGGTGGGGCCTCAACGCCGCGACCGGTGAGTACGTTGACATGCTCGCTGCCGGCATCAATGACCCGGTGAAGGTCACCCGCTCCGCGCTGCTCAACGCCGCGTCGATTGCCGGACTGTTCCTCACCACCGAGGCCGTTGTCGCCGACAAGCCCGAGAAGCACCCGGCTCCGGCCGGCGACCAGGGCGGCGGCATGGACTTCTAAGTCCGGACCGTTTCACTGAGCTGGGCGTCTCCTTCGGGAGGCGCCCAGCTTTGTTGTACCCGCGTCTAACGGGCGAAGAGGTGCATGTTGGCCTGCTCGACGTCGGCGTACTGCCGTCCGGCCAGGCTCAGCGCCTGGTTGATGCCCTGGGCGCTCTCAGCGACGCGCTGCTGGGTGGCCCGCCAATCAGAGACCACTGCCTGGAACGCGGTGGAGGCCTGGCCGGTCCAGGAGCCCTCCAGGCTGGTGAGCTGGTGCAGCAGCCCGGCGACATCGGCCTCGATGCGGCCAAGAGACGCCCGGCAGGTTGCGGTGGTGCTCAGTACGGCCTCGCTGTCGACCTGATAACGCGTCATGGTGGGTCCTCTCGACGTTGACGGAATGCCGCTCAGGCTACGACGCGGCCGCGGAGGACGGCCCGGCCGCGATCATCCGGTGCAGAAGCGCCGGCCGGCGCCCGTGGGGAGGACGCCTCAGCAGCGCCGCGGCTAGGAGCGCGGGGCAGAGACGACGGGCTGGGGCGCGTTGGGGGAGCTGGCCAGGGGGAGCCAGACGCGGAACGTCGCTCCGCCGCCTGGCGTCTCCACAACCTCAACGGTGCCGTTGTGGCTGGCGACGATGGACGCGACGATGGCCAGGCCCAGGCCGCTGCCGCCGGTTTCGCGGGCGCGCGAGGTGTCGGCTCGCCAGAAGCGCTGGAAGATCTTGTCCCGAATCTGCGGGGGGATGCCCTCGCCGTGGTCGATCACGGCAATGGATGCCCGCTGATTGCGGCGATCGACGGCGACCTCGAGTTCGACCGGGCTGTCCGGCGAGGTGAAGCGCAGCGCGTTGCCCATCAGGTTGGTGATCACCTGGCGGATCTTGTCCTCCTCCGCCATGACGACGGCCTGGACGGCGCCGGACGGCCGCTCAGGGACGGCCTGGGGAGCGGGCGCTGTGACATCCGAACGACGAGGCCGGCGCGTGCGCAGGCGTGCCAGGGTCGCCCCGGCGAACGAGACGGGGCCGGTGAGCGAGGCGGCGCCGGGCGCCGCGGTTGCACGGCCTGGGCCGTTGGCCGGTCCGACTTCGCCGGTCGAAGTGGCAAGGTCCACGGTCGGCAGCTCCGTGGCGTCCACGAAGTCGGCCGGTGCGGGCGTGATGACGGTCACGCTGCGCCCGGGGGAGGAGGCCATGGCGTCGAGGGCCGCATCGCGGGCGAGCGGCATGAGGTCGACGGGCGCGAGCGCGAGCGGCTTGGTTCCGTCGAGCCTGGCCAGCTCGAGCAGGTCCTCGACGAGGCCGCCCATCCGGATCGCTTCCTTCTCGATGCGCTGCATGGCCTGGGCGACTTCCTCCGGGGTCTGCAGTGCGCCCATCCGGTAGAGCTCGGCGTAGCCACGCACCGACACGAGCGGCGTGCGCAGCTCGTGGCTGGCGTCGCCGACGAAGCGGCGCATCTGGTCGATGGTGCGCGCGCGGTCCTTGAAGGCCCGGTCGATGCGGTTCAGCATGGTGTTCAGGGACCGGTTGAGGCGGCCGACCTCGGTGTTGGGCGTTGCGCCGCCGAGCCGCTGGCTGAAGTCACCGTCGGCGATGGCCGCAGCCGTGCGTTCCACCTCGCGCAACGGCGCGAACGTTGTCGTTACGAGCAGCCGGGTCAGCAGGGCGCCAACCAGCACGACGCCGACGCCGAAGCCGAGGAAGATCGTGAGGTAGGTGGCCATCGTGTTCTCCGTCGGCCGGAGTGACACGGCCATCAGGAGCGTTCCGTAGGTGCCCTGCGGACTGATCACGAAGGGCACGGCCACCGCATGGAACTCGGTGTCGTGGGCCGCATTGTGCAGCGTCAGGATCTGACCGTCGAGTCGGTTGACGGACTGCAGGTCCATCGGCATCCTGACGACCGGGTAGTCCTCGTGCGGTCGGTCGGTCCAGGTGTGGGTGAGCGGGGTGCCGCTCTCGTCGTACAGGGCGGCGAAGTAGTCGCTGGACAGGCCCTCGGTGTTGCCCGCGGAGAGGGCGCTCGACGAATAGCCCTTCAGCGCCGTCTGCGCGTCGGTCTGGAGCCTCGCATCGACCTGCTGGATGACGTACTGGCGGAGCATGGCCATCGTGCCGATGCCCGAGACGAGCAGTCCGAGCGTCACCATCAGCACCGTCACGCCGGTGATCTTGGATCGGAGGGAGATGCGGCTCCAGCGCTCCGTTAATGACTCGTGCATCAGACCCCCAGTGTACTTACGCACGCTGGGACTACGCCTTGGCCGCCTTCAGCATGTAGCCGAAACCGCGCTTGGTCTGGATGAGGGGTTCGCTCGAGTGGGTGTCGACCTTGCGGCGCAGGTAGGAGATGTAGGACTCGACGATGCCGGCGTCTCCGTTGAAGTCGTACTCCCAGACGTGGTCCAGGATCTGTGCCTTGGACAGCACGCGGTTCGGGTTGAGCATGAGGTAGCGCAGCAGCTTGAACTCGGTCGGGCTGAGCTCGATCGGCGCGTCGCCGACGAGCACCTCGTGGGTGTCCTGGTCCATCGTGAGTTCCCCGGCACGGATGACGGCGTCCTCGTCCGCGTGCATGGTGCGACGCAGGATCGCCTTGATCCGCGCGACGATTTCGTCGAGGCTGAACGGTTTGGTGACGTAGTCGTCGCCGCCCACGGTGAGGCCGGTGATCTTGTCTTCCGTGTCATCCTTCGCGGTGAGGAAGAGGATGGGCGCCGTGTAACCGGCGGAACGCAGGCGCTTGGTCACGCCGAAGCCGTTCATGTCGGGCAGCATGACGTCGAGGATGATGAGGTCGGGCTCTTCCTCCAGAACGGCGGAGATCGCCTGGGCGCCGTTGCCAACCGCGCGCACGGCGAAGCCGGCGAAGCGCAGGCTGGTGGTGAGGAGATCCCTGATGTTGGGCTCGTCGTCAACAATGAGAATGCGGGGGCCATCGGTCATGCCACCAGTATCTGCGCGTTAGCTGGGGCTTTCCTGAGAGCGCCCGGTATGCGGTCAGGTCAATTTCGGCGGTTGAGCGGATGCCGCGGCGCGCGTGATCCTGATGCAGCACCGCCCGGCCCCCGGGTCGCTCCGCACGGCATGCTCCGTGTCACCCGCACCGTCAGCCAGGCCGCGCACGAGCTCGTAATTGAGCTCGCAGACGATGTCGGTGTGCTTCTGGGCCAGGCGGTGGAACGGGCAGTTGCCGAGCACGATGTCGTCCCCGTCCGGGCACGGTTCGAAACCGTTGTCCGCCAGGGCGAGCGGGAGCGAGGCGGAGGCCGCGCCGCGGCTCCGCCCGGCCGCGCCCGCGACCTCGCGGAGGGTTTCGCGCACGGGCAGCCCGGTTTCGATGGACTGCTCGATCGCGCCGGCGAGCAGGTCGCCGGCCAGGTCGTAGTGGCGCTCGGGGAGGGAGACGCTGATCTCGGCCGCCGCGCGGCGGTACAGCTTCGCCGGGCGACCCGAGCCGGGCCCGGTCCGTCCGCTCAGGCGCCGGTACTCGACGTCGACCAGGCCGAGCGCGGCGAGGCGCTCGAGGTGGAACGCGGCGGTGCTGCGGGAGAGCCCGACGGCTTCGGCCGCGGCATCCCGGCTGATCGGCTCCGCGCTGCGGGTGACCAGCTCGTACAGGGCGAGCCGGGCCGGGTCGGAGAGTGCCGTGACGGCGGCGACGCGGCCAGGAAGCGGGGTCTCCTCTGTGGGCGATGGGTTCTCCATGGGATGAGTCTAACTCTAAAACTAATGGATCTTGACAAAAGATTGGAACGGTCTTAACGTCGGGAGTACACGGCCTGGAAAGGGATCCCATGTCAATCGCAGAACGCACCGTCAGTTCCCGGCCGGTCCTCCACGGCCCCTCGGCGCTGCGCGCGGTGCACGGTGAGGCCGGCCCGGTAACCGGGCCCCTCGGAGGGCCGGACCGGGAGCTCGCTGCCGCGGCGGTGGCCGATCTCCTGGTCGCGCTCGGCCGCGACGTCACCAGCCCGCACCTGGCCGACACCCCGCGCCGGGTGGCGGATGCCTTCATCGAGATGCTCACCCCTACCGACTTCTCCCCGACCACGTTTCCCAACGACGGGGGATACGCCGAACTGGTGCTGGTGCAGGGCATCCCGTTCCACTCGCTCTGCGAGCACCACCTGCTTCCCTTCCAGGGCGTCGCGCACATCGGCTACCTGCCCGGCGACCGCATTCTCGGCCTGTCGAAGCTGGCCAGGGTGCTCGAGTACTTCGCCAGGGACCTGCAGGTGCAGGAACGGCTGACCACGGATGTCGCCGACTGGCTCCAGGCCCAGCTCTCCCCGCGCGGCGTGGGCGTCGTGATCGAGGCCGAGCACCTGTGCATGTCGCTGCGGGGAGTGCAGGTCGCCGGCTCACGCACCACCACGAGCGCGCTGCACGGTGCGATTCGGGATGACCCGCGCAGCAGGGACGAGTTCCTCGCCCGGTGCGGACTTCGCGCGTAGATTCCAGGACCCACACCATGAACGAGGAGAACACCATGAGCAGCGACCAGGCATTCGTGATCGTCGGCGGCGGGCTGGCCGGGGCACGGGCGGCGGAGGCGATCCGGGCGGGGGGCTTCGCCGGACGCGTCATGATCGTCGCCGCGGAGGACGAGTTCCCCTACATCCGGCCCCCGCTGTCGAAGGAGTACCTGCAGGGGAAGGCCGAACGGGACACCGTGTTCGTGCACCCCGCCGACTGGTACGAGCAGCAGAACATCGAGGTGCTGCGCGGGCGAACGGCATCCGCTCTCTCTCCGGCCGCCCATGAGCTCACCCTCGACGACGGTGAGGTGCTGCACTACGACAAGCTGCTGCTGGCCACGGGGGCCGCGTCGCGCCGATACCCCGGGCCTGGCGGCGCCCTCGCCGGCGTGCACCACCTGCGCACGCTCGGCCAGTCAGAGGCGCTGCGCGAGGCGCTGGAGGCCGGCTCACGCCGGGTCGTCATCGTCGGCGCGGGCTGGATCGGCCTCGAGGTTGCGTCGGCAGCCAGGGGCTACGGCAACCAGGTCACCGTGCTCGGCCGCGAGAGCGTGCCGCTGAACCTCATCGTCGGCGACGAGGTGGGAGCTGTGTTCGGCGACCTGCACCGCGCCAACGGTGTGGACCTCCGCATGTCGACCGGCGTCTCGGACATCGTCGGCGACGGAAACGGCGTGACCGGGGTCGTGCTGGGGTCCGGCGAGGTCGTTCCGGCCGACGTGGTCGTGGTCGGCATCGGCGCCATTCCGAACGTCGCCCTGGCCGCGGAAGCCGGACTCGACGTCGACAACGGCATCGTCACCGACGCGGCATTCCGCACGAGCGGTGCTGACGTCTACGCGGTCGGCGACGTCGCGAGCGTGTTTCACCCGGTGCTCGGACACCGGATCCGCATCGAACACTGGGCCAACGCCGAGAACGCCGGAGCGGCCGCCGGGAAGTCGATGGCCGGCGCCGAGGTCAGCTACGACGAGATCCCGTACTTCTACACCGACCAGTTCGACCTCGGCATGGAGTACTCCGGGTACGCCGACCTGGCCAAGGATGCCTCGGTCGTGATCCGCGGCGACCTGGCCGCCCGGCGGTTCATCGCCTTCTGGGTGGCCGACTCGCGCGTGGTCGCCGGCATGAACGTGAACGTGTGGGACGTGAACCAGGCGGTGCAGGACCTCATCCGGTCTCGCGCACGGATCGACGTCGACCGGCTGGCTGATGAGAAGATTGCACTGACCGATCTCACAACCGCCGCCTCCGCCCGAAGGGACTGACATGGACACCGCGCCCAGCATCGCCGGGGTGGTCCTGCCCGAACTGATCTCGCCGCGGCGGCTGATCGGCGGGCGAGTCTTCGATTTCTCGCGCGAGGTCGCGGTGATGGCCATCATCAACCGCACGCCGGATTCGTTCTACGACAAGGGCGCAACGTTCTCCCTCGACGCGGCCGTCGACGCCGGCCGCCGGGCGATCGCCGACGGGGCCGACTGGGTGGACATCGGCGGGGCGAAGTTCGCGCCGGGCCCCGCCATCCCGATCAGCAAGGAGATCGACCGGGTCGTGCCCGTGATCCAGGCGCTGCGCGGCTCAGGAGTCGTCATCTCGCTCGATACCTTCCACCCGGAGGTCGCGCTCGCCGGGATCGCGGCCGGGGCCCATGTGATCAACGACACCACGGGCGTGCATGACCCGGCGATGGCCGAGGTCGTCGCGGACAGCGACGCCACCCTGGTGATCACGCACAGCCTGGCGCTGCCCCGCACGCCGTATCCGGCACCGAGCTACGTCGATGTCGTGGACGAGGTGGCCGCCTTCCTGCGCGAGCGGGTGGAGCGGGCGATGGGCCGCGGGGTTCCGGCGGAGCGGATCATCGTCGATCCCGGCCACGACCTGAACAAGAACACCACCCACTCGCTCGAACTCACCCGCCGGCTCGGCGAGATCGCAGCGCTCGGGTTTCCCACCCTCGCCGCGGTGTCGAACAAGGACTTCATCGGCGAGACCCTCGACCGCGAACGCGGCGAGCGGGTGAACGGTTCCCTGACCGCTGCCGTATTCTGCATCCTGCAGGGCGCTCGGATCGTACGCATGCACAATGTGGCCGCGGCCGTCGACGCCGTGCGCATGACGGAGGCCATCCTCGGGTTCCGCCAGCCGGTCTACCTGCGCCACAACATCGTCTGACCGATGCTGGACCGTGACGAACTCATCAGCCGGTATCGGGTCGCCGACCGCTCGACTCCACGCGTGCGCGTGAACTTCATATCCAGCCTCGACGGCGCTGCGACCCGAAACGGCGTGAGCAGCGGCCTCGGCAACGCCGACGACAAGCTGGTCTTCGACACCCTCCGGCTGCTCACCGACGTCATCGTGGTCGGCGCGGGCACCGTGCGCGCCGAGGGCTACGGCGGGGTGCGCCTGCCCGAGACGGATGCCGCCTGGCGCGTCGCCAACGGACTGGCCGCCCAGCCGCCGGTCGCGATCGTGTCCTCGCGCCTGGAGCTCGAGCCGACGCATCCGGCTTTCAGCCAAGCGTCGACGCGCCCGCTCGTGATCACCCACGACGCGGCCCCGGCCGACCGGCGGGCGGCGCTCGCCGAGGTTGCCGACGTGCTGGTCTGCGGGGAGGACGCCGTCGACCCTGAACTCATGGTGGCCCGGCTCGCTGACCGCGGCCACACCCAGGTGCTCTGCGAGGGCGGCCCGCACCTGTTCGGCTCCCTGATCGAAGCCGACCTCGTCGACGAGCTGTGCCTGACCATCAGCCCCGTGCTCGAAGGCGGGCCCGCCGGGCGGATCGCGAGCGGGGGAGCCCACGCCACGCGAGAGATGGCGCTCCTGCACGTGCTGACCGCCGGAGACATGCTCTTCCTCCGCTACGAACGCCGCGCCTGACGCCCTCCCCACCCCACCGCTCCTTGGACCCGCGCGCCCTTACGAATTCGACGGAGATTCTTACGCATCCGACCCTCCGCGGAAGCGATCCACGGCGTGTCGAGCAGAATCTCCGTCGAATTCGTCGGGCGGAGGCGCGGGGAGGTTAGACGGCGACGAGGTTCTGCGAGTCGAGGATCGTGTAGCTGTAGCCCTGCTCGGCGAGGAAACGCTGGCGGTTCTGGGCGAAGTCCTGGTCGACCGTGTCGCGTGCGACGAGCGTGTAGAAGTTCGCCGAGAGGCCGGATTCCTTGGGCCGCAGCAGACGGCCGAGGCGCTGCGCCTCCTCCTGCCGGGAACCGAACGAGCCGGACACCTGGATGGCGACGGTGGCCTCCGGCAGGTCGACCGAGAAGTTCGCGACCTTCGACACCACGAGCACGGTCTCCTCGCCCACCCGGAACGCCTGGTACAGCCGCTCCCGCTCGTCGACCGGCGTTGCGCCGGTGAGCTTCGGGGCGCCGAGCGCCTCGGCGAGTTCGTCGATCTGGTCGAGGTACTGGCCGATCACGAGGATGCGTTCGCCCCGGTGCTTGGCGACCAGCTGCTTGACGACATCCAGTTTCGCCGGCGCCGTCGCGGCCATCCGGTAGCGCTCGTCGTCGGCCGCCGCGGCGTAGCTGAGCCGTTCCGACTGCGGCAGGTCGATCCGCACCTCGAAGCAGGAGGCCGGGGAGATGAAGCCCTGGGCCTCGATCTCCTTCCACGGCGCGTCGAACCGCTTGGGTCCGATCAGGCTGAACACGTCGCCTTCGCGGCCGTCCTCGCGCACGAGCGTCGCGGTGAGGCCCAGCCGGCGGCGGGCCTGAAGCTCCGCGGTGAGCTTGAACACGGGCGCCGGCAGCAGGTGCACCTCGTCGTAGATCACCAGGCCCCAGTCCATGGCGTCGAGCAGCTCGAGGTGGGCGTACTCGCCCTTCCGCTTAGCCGTGAGGATCTGGTAGGTCGCGATGGTGACCGGCTTGACCTCCTTGACCTGCCCGGAGTACTCGCCGACCTCATCCGGCGTCAGGGTGGTGCGCTTGAGCAGCTCATCGCGCCACTGGCGGGCGGAGATGGTGTTCGTCACCAGGATGAGCGTGTTGGTCTTAGCCGTGGCCATGGCGCCAGCGCCGACCAGCGTCTTGCCGGCCCCGCAGGGCAGCACGACAACGCCGGAGCCGCCTTCGAAGAAGTTCGACACGGCCTTGTTCTGGTAGTCACGCAGCGACCAGCCCTCTTCGAGGAGGTCGATCGGATGCGGCGTGCCGGGGGTGTAACCGGCGAGGTCCTCGGCGGGCCAGCCGAGCTTGACCAGCTCCTGCTTGAGCTGGCCGCGCGCCCACGGTTCGACCAGGAAGGAGTCCGGCGACGGATGCCCGATCAGCAGAGGCGAAATGCGCTTGGCGTTCGCGACCTCGGTCAGCACGGCCTGATCGTCGCTGCGCAGGATGAGTGCGCCCTCTGCATCGCGCTCGATCACGAGCCGCCCGTACCGGCCGACCGTCTCGGTGATGTCGACGGTGACGGTCTGCGGAATCGCGAACTTCGAGTACTTGACGAGCGTGGCCAGCATGTCGGAGGCGTCGTGCCCGGCCGCCCGCGCATTCCACAGCCCCAGCCGGGTGATCCGGTAGGTGTGGATGTGCTCGGGGGCGCGCTCGAGCTCGGCGAACACGGCGAGATCGTGGCGCGCATCCTCGGCGAGAGGGTGCGCAACTTCGAGCAAAACCGTACGGTCGCTTTGGACGATCAGTGGTCCGTCAGACATAACCGTCAATCCTACGCCAGCCGGGGGAAACGTCGGCCCAGCGGTTACGGCGCCGGGGTGATGCTGATGATGCTGGAGAGCGGAAGCGTGCGCTCGATGTCCGCGCGGCGGTCCCTGGCCCGGAAACGCCCGCCGCCGACGCTGGCCGGTTCGAGCAGGTAGTCGACGACCACGCCGCCGGGCATCGCGATGCTCACGGTCACGGTCTGCTTGGCCTTGATCGCGGTGTCCAGCTGGCGCGCCAGCCAGGCATCCGCTGCCCGGCCCTCCCCGCCGTCGCCGGCGCGCAGCTTCTCGACCAGCGTGAGCGCGGGGTCGGACGCGACGACGGGAACGACGCGGGCCAGCTGGTGCCGGCGCAGGTGCACGATTTCGCCGGAGGCGTCTTCCGCCGCGACCGGGTATTTGGCGTCGCTGAGCGCCCAGAACACCACGTCGGCGGCGAATCGGCTGGTCAGCCGGTTCTCGTCGGCCCGGTCGAGGTGGAGCGGTGTGAGGGTCTGGTCCACCGCGATGGTGCCGAGCATGGCGTCGTCGTCCGAGCGGACGTAGCTCCTGCCCGCGAGGTCGCCCGGTTCGGCGCTGCCGACGCGCACGCGGCCGTAGCGTGCCGCCGATTCCCGGATCAGGTACTCGACCGGCTGCGGAATGCCGGTCAGGGAGACCCCGCGCAGGAAGTCGAGCAGGGTGTCCGCGTTCTCGCCGGTTGCGAGGGCACGGTTCACGGATGCCGCCGTGATGCGGTAGCTCGACGCGAGCTCCCGGCTCTCCACGTCGGCGAGCGACCGGAGCCGGGCGTCGATCGACGCGGCCAGCGGCCCGGGGGAGACAATGGACAGGTCGTGCTGCAGGTACACGGCGCCGACCTCGGCCGGCAGCGACGTGGCCATGATATCGACGGCGGCGTCGATGTCGCCGGTCAGCAGGGCCGCCCCGGCCGGGCTGGTGGTCTGGTGGGCCGAGATGCCGATGAGCTCTGCGTCGCGCGCGAACTCGGTCACGCGCTCGTCCATCCAGGCCCCGCCGGCCGGATAGAGCCAGGAAACGTACCGGCGGAGGCCCTCGCCCCAGGAGACGATGGGGCGACGGGCGAGGAGGTCGCGCACGTCTTGCGGCAGGGCGGCCCGCCAGGAGTGGGCGAGCGTCGCCCAGCGGCGGGTCGTGCCCTCGAGGAGCCAGGCCTCGCCGGCCTCGGTCTCCATCCAGTAGCCGTCGGAGCGGGCGATCAGGTCGGCGCGGGCGGCGGTGGCAACCATCGGCGCAACGGAATCGAGATCGACTCCCATGGCACCGGCCAGGCGTTTGGTGTCCGGCAGCCCCAGCCCTCCGCGGCTGAGCTCACGCGCCGGTTCCCTGGACAGCTCGGTGACGAGCTCGGCGATCGATGACACGGCGCCGAAGGCGCGCTGCGCCGCCAACCGGTCGGCGAAGCGAAGGTCGATGTCCGACAGCGGGGCCAGGGCGGACGGCGCAGCCACGGAGGCGAGCTCGGTGGCGCTGGGCAGGCCCTGGTCGGGCCAGGAGCGCAGCTGGGCGGTGACGGCGGCGTACGGCCGCAGGCGCCCGTCGCCGAGCAGGGCGAGCATGAGGGCGTCGAGTTGGGCGGCGCGGTCGGCCGTCTCGGCCGCAGCGACGGGTGATCCGGCCAGCGTGGACAGGCGGCCGGCCAGGTCTGTGAGCGTCGGGGCGGACTCCGGGACAAGGTCGCCGGCGACGGCGAGGAGGGCCAGCGTTGCCCGGTCCAGGTGGGCCACGGCGCGCTGGATCGCTGACGGATCGAGGAGCGCCTCTGCAAGGTCGAAGAAGTCGCGGATGCCGGTGGGCGAGACCGCGCGGATCTCAATGGTGCGGCGCAGTTCCTGGTCATCGAGCGCACGAAGACGCGAGGCGAGCGTGAGCATGGCCGCTACTGCCTGTTCTGACGTGCCTCGCGACTGCGGCGGATGCTGCTCATCACGAGAAGGGCGATGATCAGCACGAACCCGAGAGGCAGGCCGAACCACGGCAGCATCACGACCATCGGCCACACGCCGTGGCCGAAATCGGCTGCCTCCATCCTGCTCGCCCGGCCGATGATGACGGCAAGAAAGGCGAGAATCGACAGACCCACCACGCCTGCAACCATGTATGCCAGGATGCGCTCGATCCGGCCAGGTGTCTGTGGAGTTTGAGTGGTCACAGTCCAAGGATACGGGGCGCGGTGCCGTGGAACCGAATAAGCTGGATGGAGATGACGTGCATACCCGCGCGCGCCCGGAATCCAGCGAGGTCTACATGCCTACCGGCAAGGTCAAGTTCTACGACGAGGAAAAGGGTTTTGGCTTCATCAGTTCCGATGACGGCCAGGAGGTCTTCCTGCACGCTTCTGCCCTGCCCGCCGGCGTAACGGTCAAGGCCGGAACGAAGCTCGAATTCGGCATCGCCGACGGCAAGCGCGGCGCCCAGGCGTTGTCCGTGCGCGTACTCGAGGCCCCGCCGAGCCTGTCGAAGCTCAGCCGCAAGCCCGCCGACGACATGGCGATCATCGTCGAGGACCTGGTGAAGATGCTCGACGGCATCGGCGCCAACCTGCGACGCGGTCGCTACCCGGAAAGCTCGCACAGCCACAAGATCGCAGCCATGCTGCGCAAGGTTGCCGAGGAGCTCGATGCTTGATCCCGCGGACGAGACACTCCTCGCCGCGGTCGACGCCGCGCGTGCCGCCCTTCTGGAGATCACCCCGGCCGACACCATCGGCGAACCGGTCGGTCATATCGTCGAGGGCGAACACGTGATGTCGCTGCTCTTTGACTGCACCATGACGGGCTACCCGGGCTGGCACTGGACGGTCAGCCTGTCGCGTATTGACGGCGAATCGGAGCCGTCCGTGCTGGAAACCGAACTCATGCCCGGCGGCGAGGCCCTGCTGGCACCCGAGTGGGTGCCCTGGTCTGATCGGCTCGCCGACTACCGCACGGCGCAGGAACTCGCTGCCGCCGAAGCCGCGGCCGACGCCGTCGACGCGCTCGATGCC
>DHJB01000055.1:9079-11598 GCA_002404115.1 Microbacteriaceae bacterium UBA4731 | reverse complement strand
TCGACGCCCTCGAGGACGACGACGACTTCGGCAACGACCGCGCAGACGACCAGCTCGACGGCATCGACTTCGGCGAAGCGCTAGCGGCGTCTGAGCTGCACCCAGCCGAGGCCGCCGATGCCGAGGCCGAGACCGATGACGGCGCACCAGAGCCACCAGCCGTGGCCGGAGCCGAAGAGGTCGTCACGGAAGACGAACGCGGCCACGAGGGCCACTAGCCAGAGGACCGATCCCGCGAAGAGGGCCCTGCGCGCATCCGTGCGGGCGGGCAGCGGGTCAGGTCGACGTTCGCTGTCCTTCAGCCAGAGGCGCATGTGCGTCTAGCGGCCGAGGCCCGCCACGACGTACTCGATGCTCGAGACGAGCTTGCGCACGTCGTCCGGCTCGATCGCGGTGAAGGTGGCGACCCGCAACTGGTTGCGCCCGAGCTTGCGGTACGGGTCGGTGTCAACGATCCCGTTCGCGCGCAGCGCCGTGGCGACCGCCGCAGCATCCACGCTCGCATCAAAGTCGATGGTCACGACGACCTGCGAGCGGTGATCGGGGTTGGTGACGAACGGTGTCGCATAGTCGACGCGGTCGGCCCAGTCGTAGAGAACGGATGACGATTCCCGCGTGCGCGCCGACGCCCAGGCGAGTCCGCCGTTGCCATTGATCCAGCCGATCTGGTTCTCCAGCAGCAGGAGAGTGGACAGCGCCGGCGTGTTCAGGGTCTGGTTGAGGCGCGAGTTGTCGATGGCGTTCTTCAGGCTGAGGAACTCGGGGATGTACCGGCCGCTGGCCGCGATGCGTTCGACGCGTTCGATCGCGGCGGGGGAGAAGAGGGCGAGCCACAGGCCGCCGTCGGAGGCGAGGTTCTTCTGCGGGGCGAAGTAGTAGACATCCGCCTGGCTGGCGTCGAAGTCAATGCCGGCGGCCGAACTGGTGGCGTCGATGACCGTGAGCGCGCCTGGGTCGCCGTCGACGCGCCTGACCGGGGCCATGACGCCGGTCGAGGTTTCGTTCTGCGGCCAGGCGTATACGTCCACGCCTTCGGTGACGACGAATTCGGCGCGGGAACCGGCCGGGGCCGTGATCACGTGGGGTGCCTCGAGGAACGGGGCGGCCGTTGCGCCGGCGAACTTCTGGCCGAATTCGCCGAAGACGAGGTTCTGGCTGCGGGTGTTAATCAGGGAGAACGCCGCGGCGTCCCAGAACGCGGTCGAGCCGCCGTTGCCGAGCACCACTTCATAGCCGTCCGGCGCGCGGAACAGTTCGGCCAGGCCGGAGCGCACCCGGCCGACGAGGTCCTTGACCGGGGCCTGGCGGTGGGAGGTGCCGAGGATGCCGGCGCCGGCGCTGACGAGGTAATCGAGCTGTTCCTGTCGGATCTTCGACGGGCCGCAGCCGAATCGTCCGTCGGCTGGCAGAAGGGCAGAGGGAATCGTCAGGTCCGGCATACGGCGAGTCTAGTTGCCCAGCGAGCGGCGGGTAGGGTTGTGACGTTCCATGAAGGGCCGAGCGGGAGGCTGCGGATGACTGATCTGATCGACACCACCGAAATGTATCTCCGCACGATCCTCGACCTCGAGGAAGAGCAGATTGTTCCCCTCCGAGCGCGCATCTCCGAGCGCCTCGGGCACTCCGGCCCCACCGTGTCACAGACGGTCGCCCGGATGGAACGCGACGGCCTGGTCGTGGTATCCGGCGACCGCCACCTCGAGCTCACCGCCACCGGGCGCAGCAAGGCCGTGCACGTCATGCGCAAGCACCGCCTCGCAGAACGCCTGCTCAGCGACATAATCGGGCTGGAGTGGGAGTTCGTGCACGACGAAGCATGCCGCTGGGAGCATGTAATGAGCGAGCAGGTCGAACGCAAGATCCTCGAGATCCTCGGCCACCCCACCGAATCGCCCTACGGGAACCCGATCCCCGGACTCGACGAACTGGGCGACTCGCCCGCCGTCGCATTCATGGCCGGCGTCACGAACCTCGTCGATGTGGTCGGCGCGTCGCGGGAACCCGTGACCGCCGTCATCCGCCGCCTGGGTGAACCCGTGCAGTTCGATCCGGAGCTGCTGGCCCAGCTCAAGCAGTCCGGCGTGCTGCCCGGCTCGACCGGCATTTTTTCCGCGGCGGGGTCGTACGTGCTCGTCAGGGTCGAGGGCTTCGGCGACGGACTCGAGCTTCCGAACGAGGTTGCGAGCCATATTTTCGTGGCCACTCCGCCGCTTCCGGCCTGATCAGGACGGCGTGTCGCGCCCTCCACACGGGCCACTTTGTTACCAATTCGTTAAATATTGGGCCTTTACAAGTGACAAATCCGTGATCGTCACGTAGCCTCGAAGCTGTCCCACAGGCCAGAAACCGGTCGACGGGCCCGGATCAAGACGCCTACTCGGCCCGTCTCTTGCTGCGGTACACACACGCGATCAGCGCATTGGACGGGGCAACTACCTAGTGTTGTCGAGGCGCCGGAGGTATCACCTTGGCTGCATTAGGTATCAACAAATTCCGTCGTGGAAAAAACCAGAAGCACG
>DHJB01000055.1:0-8973 GCA_002404115.1 Microbacteriaceae bacterium UBA4731 | reverse complement strand
CGGGGGATCCCCGGCCTGCTCGCCCGGCGGCCGCCCCCAAACGGTCCAGGCTCCGGAGCAGCATCGGCAACCTCGTTGTGATGACCCTCGCCGGCGGCCTCGTCGCGACGATGGCCCTCCCGGCCTACGCATTCGCCCCTGGCGCCACGGACAGGCAGGGGGCCACGGCTTCCACGAAGCTCACCAAGAAGGGCGCGCAGAACGTCAAGGTCGCCGCGCAGGCCGCGACCGTCACCGTGGCCCGGGACGCCTTCACCGCCACCTCCACGCAGGAGCTCGCGGCCAGGGCGGCCGCAACGGCGGCCGTTGCCGCCGCAGCCCGCCACAAGGTAGTCACCGCGAAGATGGCGTCGTATGCGGCCTCGTACACGGGGCCGTCGGCCGCCCAGTACCTCGCCGGCCCGGCGCATCCGAAGTTCTCCCTCGCCTCGGTGTACGGCGTCGCCTCGTCGTACGTGGGCGTGCCGTACGTCTACGGCGGCGCGACCCCCGCCGGGTTCGACTGCTCGGGGCTCGTGATGTACGTCTACGCGCGCTTCGGGATCAGCCTGCCGCACTCGTCCACCGCCCAGGGCGCGGCCGGAACCAGGATCTCGCTCGCCAACGCCCAGCCGGGCGACCTGGTCGTCATGCCGGGCCACATCGGGTTCTACGCCGGCAACGGCAACATCCTGCACGCCCCGTACACGGGAACCAAGGTGCGGGTACAGCCGATCTGGACGAGCGACTACTACATCGTCCGCATGGGCATCTGACGTTCTCGGAGCCCCACACCGCCTGCTCCATACCACAATCGGCGCGCCACGTTTTCGCGGTGCGCCGATTGTGCGTTAACCTAATGCTCTGATGTTCCGCGAGTTTCCGGGAGAGCCAATGCGCGAGCTACGCACAGTCCACACCATGGATGTGCGCGCACGCTTGTCGCTGCGGCACAGCAGTCAAACATGTCAGAGTCACGCGCGCCTGTTTCGCGGCGCGGCTCGTAGGGTGTTGTCCTTGTGACGGCGCCCTTTTTGTTTGCCCGCTCGCTCCCTGCCCGCTGACGCCAGGCCGTAGTTCGAATGGCTGGAAGCCGTCCAGCCCCTTTCGAGAGGGAGCACATGCGCACACTTGTCCTCAACGCGGGGTTTGAGCCCCTCGCCGTGGTGTCGTTCAAACGAGCACTTGTGCTGGTCATGAACCAGAAGGCAACGATCGTGGAGTGCGATCAGGGCCATCCTGTCTTCGCGGCGTCCGGCTTCTGGGAGCGGCCCAGCGTGATCGTGCTCACCCGCTATGTGCGCATCCCGCGGTCGCGGGCCGTGCCGGTGAGCCGCCGCGGCGTGCTGCGGAGGGACGAGCACCGCTGCTGCTACTGCGGCAAGTCGGCGAACACGATCGACCACGTGCTGCCGCGGTCCCGGGGCGGCAGGGACACCTGGGACAACCTCGTGGCCTGCTGCCTGCGCTGCAACAACGTCAAGGGCGACCACACCCCGGCCGAGATGGGCTGGGACCTTCTCTTCAAGCCGCGGATGCCGCAAGGCCAGACGTGGGTCGTGCGGGGCGTCGAGCGACCGCTGCCGCAATGGGATGAATACCTCGCCCCGGCCGCCTGATCTCGTCACGGGGATGTAACGAGGATGTAACGCCCGAGGATGACATCCCGCACGGGTTCGCCTAGGGTGGGGGGAGTCCCATGATCCAACACCGTGCCAGAGGATGTCCATTTGCTCCAGCCCGGCCCGATCGGTTCTCCTGAGGACGCCGAGGCTTTCCCCACGCGCCGCGAACTGCGCGCGCAGCGGGAGTCGCAGGTAACTCCGGCGGTCCTTCCCGTGCCGGATGCCGCGTCGAAGCCGGTCGTCACCGCGATCGCAGCCAAGCCGGCCGCAGCCACGCCGGCTGCACCGCGGGCTCGCACGTCCAAGCGCCGGAGCCCGCTGACGGTCGCGGTCACCCTCCTGGCCATCCCGGGGATCTTCCTCACCGCCGCCCTGCCGGCCTACGCGTTTTCTCCCGGCCAGGGCCCTGCGGTGGACTCCAGCGCTCACTCGCGGGCGACATCCGGGGCCCAGGGCGTCACGGTCGCCGCCGCCGCGGTGAACCTCACGGTCGCGCGCGACAGCTTCACCGCCACCTCGACCGACGAACTCGCCCGGCGCGGACAGGCCGCCGCGGCGAAGCGGGTCGCGGATTCGGCCAGGGCGACGGCCGCGGAATACGCCGTCTACGGCATCCGTGCGCGGGGCGACGACTACCCGTGGCCGTACGAAGTGACTAACCCGCAGGGCGGCGGACTCTCCCCGCTCGGCTACTACTACCGTGAATGCGTCGACTTCGTCACCTGGCGACTGAACCGCGACGCCGGGTCGACCGGCGGCAACTGGCGCTGGACCTGGGACACCCTCACGCCCGGCGGCGGTGGCGCGTCCAGCTGGGCCGACGCCTGGACCAGCCAGGGCAGGGCCACCAGCCACACGCCCGTCGTGGGCGCGGTCGCCTGGTTCAACTACAACCACGTCGCCTACGTGCAGTCGGTGCCAGGGAACGGCAGCGTCGTGCTCGAGGAGTACAACTGGATGGGCAGCCACGCGTACCACCGGCGCACCGTGCCGATCGGCGACGTCGCGCTCTACCTCTACCCACCCAAGTAGCTCCCACCCAAATCGCGCAGCGCACCTCGCGGCGGCCGCACCCGCTAAACTTTGGGAGTCAGCCTCTGTAGCTCAACGGAAGAGCAGTTCCGTCCTAAGGAAACGGTTGGGGGTTCGAATCCCTCCAGGGGCACCAAAGTGTCGTTACCAAAAATCGCTCCTGCAGAAATACGGGGGTCGCGCTCGGAATGAGCGCCTAGGCCAGCCATTTCCCCAGTTCCGCTCATTTGAGCGGGACTGTTTTGTATTTCCGGCTTTCCACCCTTCGGAACTGACGGCCTGATGTGGGTGTGCGGTGTTCCTTCCGCGTAAACAGATCGGCTGACGCCACGCTAGTGAAAACCTCTCGTTTTCCGAGAAGGGCAGCCACGCCCCTTCTGCTCGACCGCCCCGTCGCGCTTCCGCGGCCATTTCGACCAAAATCGACCCCTTCTAGAAAATCGATTTCGTGCTAGCCTCTAACGAATATTCGGCAATGGGACGCTCGGCGACGTCCTCAGATTATGACTCAGACAACACGGTTGGAGATCGGCGAGAATGACGAAACGTGTCGGCATTTCCGACGTCGCCCTAGCCGCCGGTGTGTCGGTAACGACGGTCTCCCATGCCCTGAGCGGTCATGGAAACCTGAGCGAGAAGACTCGCGAACGCGTGCAACTGGTCGCCCGTGAACTCAAATACTCCCCCAATCGCATCGCGAGCGCGCTTCGCTTGCAGAGGACCGGGATCATCGGTTTCGTGAGTGACGAGATCGCCACCACGCCCTTCGCGGGAAAGATCATCCTGGGAGCCCAGGATGCCGCGGCGGCTCGCGGGCTCGTTCTCATGCTTGTGAACTCGAACCGCGACCCGGCTGTCGAGTCGCGCCAGATCGAGTCGCTGCTCGAGCAGCAGGTCGATGCGATCGTCTTCGCCCGCATGTCGCACGCTCTCGTCGACCTTCCCCAACGACTCCGGGGCATCCCAACGGTGATCGTCGATGCCGAGAATCCCGAAGGCCTCGCGCCCTGGGTCGCGCCGGATGAGATCGGCATCGGCTACACCGCCACCCAGAGGCTGATTTCGGCGGGTCATCGTGAGATCGTGCACCTCTCCGTCGACGACCCGGGGCCCGGTGTGGCCGGCCGTATCGCCGGGTATATCAAGGCCATGCGGGAAGTCGGACTCGAGCCGCGCATCGTGCTGGTCGCCGGGCCCGCGGACGCGCGCGCGGGCCGCGTCAGCTTCGAGATCGCACTTGCGCGTCATCCGCAGCTCACCGCCGTATTCGCGTTCAACGACCCGATGGCGATGGGCGTGTACCAGACCGCTGCCGCGCAGGGCTTGGGAATCCCCGACGACCTCTCGCTCGTCGGTGTCGACAATCTCGAGGTGATCGCGGCGCAGTTGCAGCCCGGTCTCACCACCGTGAGCCTGCCCCACTACGAGATGGGGCGCTGGGCCATCGAACAGCTCTCCGAGATGATCGGCAATCGAGACTGGGCCAGCAATCGCGCGCGGGTCGAGTTGGCGTGCCCCCTCATCGAGCGCGGCTCGGTGTCGCGACCGAGGGAGATGTGAAATGTTAGAGCTTCCCGACTCCTGGGTGTGGGACTTCTGGTTCGCCGACACCGGTGACGAGTTCCACCTCTTCTTCCTGTTCGCCTCGCGCGCACTGCACGAGGCGGAAGCCCGTCACCGCCGAGCATCCGTCGGCCATGCCGTCTCGACAGACTTGCGCACCTGGACCCGAGTGGCCGACGCGCTGGTGCGCTCGGATGCACCGGCCGACGACGACGTCGCGACCTGGACGGGCTGCACCGTCCGCGGGGATGACGGCCTCTGGTACCTGTTCTTCACCGGGTGCAACGATGATCCGGTGCCCGCCACCCAGAGGGTGATGGTTGCGACGTCCCGTGACCTCACCACCTGGCACAAGCGGTCGACCCCGATCGCAGTGGCCGATCCCCGGTGGTACGCGACCGGTGCGGATGGCCCGGATGAGCCGTTCCGCGATCCCTGGGTCTTCCGGCTCGACGACGGATGGCACATGTTCACGACGGCGCGCGCCCGGAGCGGATCACCGACCGAGTCCGGGGTGGTCGGGCACGCGACATCCCCGAACCTGCTGGACTGGACGGTGCAGCCGCCCGTCACGGAGACAGGCAGCGGTTTCGGGCAGCTCGAAGTGACCCAGGTCTTCGAGTTCGAGAGCCGGTGGTACCTGCTCTTCAGTTGCCTGCGCAACGAGATCGCTCCGCGGAAGCACCCGGCGTCGGGCGCCGGCGGTGTCTGGCTCGCCGAGGGCGAAGGCCCCCTCGGGCCCTTCGATGTCGAGGGAGCCACCCTGCTAACCGACGACTCCCTGTACTCCGGTCGCGTCATCGCGGACCGTGACGGCGTGCTCCAGTTCTTGGCCTTCGAGAACCTCCGGGACGGCAGTTTCATCGGCATGCTGGCAGATCCCGTGCCGTTCGCCGAGGCCCTTTCTGCGGTGGCCCCCCTGCCGCGGCCTGCCTGACCGCAGCCCGCGCCGCCCGTTGTTCGGCCGCCGGCGCCCGCGGAACCGGCACTTCTGCCGCGCTCCGACGCAACGGACTTCGGCTCGGATCGTTACCAATTCGTGACCGATGCGAACTTTTGTGTCATACCGTCTCCGACTAGGTTGGGATCTCCAAAACGATTTTGTAAATCGTTTTCCCCTCCCAAGGAAGGTCGAAGTAATGAGGCTTCGCAACAAAGCAGCAACCGCTGCTGTAGTCATCGTGGGCACGGTAGTTGCCCTCACCGGTTGTTCGTCATCCGGCTCCGGCACCGAAAAGGCAACGGTCGAGATCAGCGGTGGCTTCACCGCGGCCCAGGCCACCGCCTTCCAGGCAGACCTCAACAAGTGGTCTCAGGGCAAGAACATCACCGTCAAGTACTCGGGAAGCACCAACTTCCAGCAGTCGATCGTGACCCGGGTCACGGCGGGCAACCCGCCCGACATCGCGATCTATCCGCAGCCCGGCGTGCTCAAGCAGCAGATCAGCTCGCTGAAGCCGCTGAACGAGCTCGGCGTGGATGTCGCGGCCGTGACGTCGGACGAGCCCAACGGTCTCGGCGACATCGGCAAGTTCAACGGCAAGACCTACGGTCTTCCTTACAGCATCAACGTCAAGTCGCTGGTCTGGTTCGACCCGGCCGCCTTCAAGGCGCACGGCTATGAAGTTCCCACCACTGACGCCGAGATGACCACGCTCGAGAAGAAGATCATCTCGGATGGCGCGGGCTATCCCTGGTGCGTCGGAATCGAATCCGGTGCCGCAACGGGCTGGGCGATGACCGACTGGCTCGAGGAATACGTGCTGCGCTACGGCGGACTCGACAAGTACAAGGACTGGATCGGCCACAAGGTGCTGTTCAACTCCGACCTGGTGAAGCAGGCCGCAGCGAAGGTGCAGTCGGAGATCCTCGCCGACGGCCAGGTCAACGGTGGCGGCAAGGCCATGGCGACCACCAACTTCGGCAAGGCAGGCAACCAGCTCTTCGTCACCGGCAAGGACCAGGGCCAGTGCTTCATGATGCGCCAGGGCACCTTCATCGCTGACTTCTTCCCCGACAACGTCAAGGCGGAGATCGCGAAGAAGGACACCACCCACGTGAACGTCTTCACGCTGCCGACTCCGGCGGATGCCAAGACGACGGGAACCCTCGGCGGTGGAGACCTGGTGGGCGCGTTCAACACGAACGCCGCGACCAAGAAGGTCGTGCAGTACCTGGTGGGCAAGCAGTTCGGCACGAACGGATACGCGTCGCAGGCGATCTTCCTGTCGCCGCACACCACGTTCGACAGTTCGCTCTACTCCAGCCCCTTCCAGGCAGCAGCCCAGAAGGCCGTCTCCGAGGCGAAGGTCTTCGGATTCGACGCATCCGACCAGATGCCTGGCGCTGTCGGTTCCGGCACGGAATGGACCGGGCTCACCGCCTGGACCACCGGCCAGAAATCGCTGAACGATGTACTGAAGGACATCGACTCGTCCTGGCCGTAAGCCAGGCCCTGACCCGAGTCGGTCACTGACCGGGTGGTGCTCGCCTCTGCGGCGGCGGGCACCACCCTCCCCTCGAAACCCGTTTCATCCCTCACAACGTCGTTAGGTGCTCCCTGTGCAAATACTCAGCGCATTGGCCTCCGTCGCCGGTGGCCTCGCCGTCTCATTCCTCGTCTATCTGAGCCTCAACTTCATCGTCGGCAAGACGAATACGAAGTGGAACCGCCGGCTTCTGCCGTACGTGTTCATCGGTCCGGTCCTGCTTCTGCTTCTCGGTTTCCTCGTCTACCCCACGGTTCGTACTATCGTCCTGAGCGTCGTCGATTCCACGACGAACAGCTTCAACGGCGTCGGCAACTACGTCTCGCTCTTCAAGAGCGGGGACTTCCTCAGCACGCTTCTCAACAACCTGCTGTGGATCCTCGTCGTGCCGGCCTTCACAGTGGCCATCGGTCTCGGCGTAGCGGTGCTCGCCGATCGCCTCGGCCCTAAGCGCGAGAAGACCTTCAAGTCGATCATCTTCTTCCCGATGGCCATCAGCTTCGTCGCCGCGGCGACGATGTGGAGGTTCATCTACACCTACGACGCTCCGGGGCAGCCCCAGACCGGACTCCTGAACGCGATCTGGACGGGGATCACGCACGCCGACCCAATCGCCTGGATCACGATCGACGCCGGCCGGCTCAACTCATTCCTGCTCATGGTCATCGTCATCTGGCTCAATGCAGGCTACGCGATGGTGCTTCTTTCCGCGGCAATCAAGGGGGTGCCGGAAGAGACGCTCGAAGCAGCGCGGATCGATGGCGCCACCGACCGGCAGATCTTCTTTCGGGTCGTCGCGCCCCAGATCCAGACCACGATCGTCGCCGTGTTCGTCACCGTGCTCATCGGGGTGATGAAGATCTTCGATATCGTCTTCGCGATGACGGGTGGTACCTACAACACCAACGTGCTCGGTGTGGAGTTCATCAACCAGTTCTTCAACTTCGGCAATCCGGGCAAAGCGTCTGCGGTCGTCGTCATCCTGATGCTCGCCGTCATCCCGGTGATCATCTACCAGGTTCGCAGCTACCGAGGCCAGGAGGCACTCCGATGACTGAGATCGTCCCCACCATCGTCACCGGTCGCACCTCGACGAATGCACAGCCCATCGCCCGCTTCTCCACATCGGGTGGGCGCAAGCGCCATGTCACGCTGAATATCGTTCTCGGAGCGTTCGCGCTCCTCTGGATGATTCCGGTCATCGGCTTGGCGTTCACCAGCTTCCGGTCGACGACCGACGCCCAGAGTTCGGGATGGTGGACCACCATCCTCAACTTCTTCGGCCAGAACTGGACGGTGTCGAACTTCACCAACGCCTTCACCAATCTCGACATCGGCAACAACTTCTTCAACAGCATCGCCGTCACCATCCCGGCGACGATCCTGCCGATAATGTTCGCCGCGTTCGCCGCCTACGGTTTCACCTTCCTCGACTTCCGGGGCAAGGAAGCCTATTTCGCGACCATCGTCGGCCTGCTCGTGGTGCCGACGCAGGTCGCGCTCATCCCGGTGCTGCAGGCCTACATCTCCTTCACCAAGATCACCGGCATCCAGATCGTCGGAACCTTCCCGGCGGCATGGATCTACCACTCCGCCTTCGCGCTGCCGCTCGCCATCTTCATCCTGAGGAACTACATGGCGACCCTGCCGGTGGCCCTCATCGAGGCCGCACGCGTCGACGGGGCGAGTCACTTCCAGATCTTCTGGCGACTCATCGTGCCGATGTCCGTTCCCGCGCTCGCGTCGTTCGCGATCTTCCAGTTCCTCTGGGTCTGGAACGACTACCTCACGGCCTACATCTTCATCGGTGATGCCCATCCGGTGCTCACGCAGGCGCTGTACGGCCTGCTCGGACAGTACGCGCAGGGCTGGAACCTCGTCGCGGCGGGATCCTTCATCACCATCATCGTTCCGCTCGTCGTCTTCTTCGCCCTGCAGCGGTTCTTCGTGAGAGGCCTCACCGCGGGGGCTGTGAAGTAGGGGCACAGCACGTGGGTCCCGGCGAGTTCGCAGAGGCGAGCCTGCCGGGGCCCTCCGAATAGGCGGGGAGCTGTGCGCGGGCACTGGTTCGTCCGTCGTCGTATTGCACGTCGTAGAGGCCTTCTTCGTCGCACTCCCAAAACCCGGGGCTTGACAACTGCATTCCATCGGGGTGAACTCACCCCACAGAAACCCACAACTGTCCAAGATCGAGCAGTGCCGAGATGGGCTAACGAGTGCCGTATTCCCGCCCAAACACTGGGTTCTTTGGACGTGGCCGCCGGATCACTAAGGTCGGATAAGAG
>DHJB01000076.1:447-6518 GCA_002404115.1 Microbacteriaceae bacterium UBA4731 | reverse complement strand
TACGTCCGATGATCAGGCGCATGATTTCGTTGCTGCCTTCCAGGATCTGGTGCACCCGCAGGTCGCGCATGACTTTTTCGATTCCGTATTCCGCGAGATAACCGTAGCCGCCATGCAGCTGGATGGCGCGGTTGGCCACGGAAAAACCGGCGTCGGTCGCGACGCGCTTCGCCATGGCGCACAGCCTGACCGCGTCGTCGGCGCCGCGGTCCAGGGCGTCGGCGGCCCGCCACAGCATGGTGCGGGCCGTCTCCAGCTCGGTATCCATGTCGGCGAGCTCAAAGAGGAGCGCCTGCTTCTCGATCAGCGGTTTCCCGAATGCGCTGCGCTGTTTGAGATAGGCGACGCTCTGGTCCAGCGCCCACTGGGCGCCCCCGATCGAGCAGGCCCCCACGTTGACCCGGCCGCCGTTGAGCCCCTTCATGGCGATGGCGAAGCCGTCACCTTCCGCGCCCAGGCGGTTGGCCACCGGCACGCGCAGGTTGTCGAAGATGACCTGGCGCGTGGGCTGGGCGTTCCAGCCCATCTTCTTTTCGTTGGGGCCGAAGGACAGGCCGGGAGTGTCGGCGGCAACCACGAACGCCGAGATGCCCTGGCTGCCGGTGTCGCCGGTGCGGGCCATGACCACGTAGGTGCTCGAGGCGCCGGCGCCCGAGATGAACTGCTTCGTCCCGTTGAGCACGTACTCGTCGCCGTCGCGTTCCGCCCTGGTACGGAGCGCCCCGGCGTCCGAGCCGGCGTCCGGTTCGGTCAGGCAGTAGCTGCCCAGGGCGTCCATGGTGGTGAGGTCGGGCACCCACCGGTGGCGCTGTTCGTCGGTGCCGAAGGTGTCGATCATCCAGGCCACCATGTTGTGGATGGAGAGGTAGGCGGCAATCGACGGGTCCCCCTTGGCAAGTTCCTCGAAGATCAGGACGGCGTCGCCGCGGGTGAGTCCGGATCCGCCGACGTCCTCCTGCACGTAGATGCCGCCCATACCGAGCGCGGCGGCCTCCCTGAGCACGTCGACCGGGAAATGCTTGGTCTGGTCCCACTCCACCGCATGCGGGGCGAGCGCATCCGCCGCGAAGTCCCTGACCATGTGCACCATGGCCTGCTGTTCGTCCGTGAGCTGGAACATGGTCAGTTCATCGTCGGGATGACGAAGCTGGCGCCATCCCTGATGCCGGACGGCCAGCGCGACGTGACGGTCTTGGTCTTCGTGTAGAACCGGAAGGAATCCGGCCCGTGCTGGTTGAGGTCGCCGAATCCTGACTTCTTCCAGCCGCCGAACGTGTGGTACGCGATCGGGACCGGAATGGGCACGTTCACGCCCACCATGCCGGTGTTGACCCGCGCGGCGAAGTCGCGCGCGGCGTCGCCGTCATTGGTGTAAATCGACACGCCGTTGCCGTATTCGTGTTCGCTCGGCAGCCGGAGGGCGTCTTCGTAGTTGTCCGCCCGGGTGATGATCAGCACCGGGCCGAAGATCTCTTCCTGGTAGATGCGCATCTCGGGGGTCACGTTGTCGAACAGGGTCGGCCCCATGAAGAAGCCCTCCTCGTGGCCGGGCAGGGAGAATCCGCGTCCATCGACGAGCAGGTCGGCGCCCTCGTCGACGCCGATCTGGATGTAGTCAGCCACCCGTTCGAGCGCCTGGCGGGTGATGAGGGGCCCGTAGTCGGCCGTCTCGTCGAGCGAGTGGCCCACCCGGAGCGCCCGGATGCGTTGGGTGAGTTTCGCAACGAGCGCGTCCGCGGTTGCCCTCCCCACCGGGACAGCAACGGAAATGGCCATGCAGCGCTCCCCCGCCGAACCGTAGCCGGCACCGATCAGGGCGTCGGCGACCTGGTCGAGGTCGGCATCCGGCATGATCACCATGTGGTTCTTGGCACCGCCGAAGCACTGGGCTCGCTTGCCGTGCTCCGCGGCCTGCGTGTAGATGTACTGGGCGATCGGCGTGGAGCCCACAAAGCCCACGGCCTTCACCCTGTCGTCCTGCAGCAGGGCGTCCACGGCGTCCTTGCCGCCGTTGACGACGTTGAGCACGCCGGCCGGCAGGCCGGCCTCGAGGAAGAGTTCGGCGATCCGCAGCGGCACGGATGGGTCCCGCTCGGAGGGCTTGAGGATGAACGAGTTCCCGCTGGCGAGCGCCGGGCCCATCTTCCAGAGCGGAATCATCGCCGGGAAGTTGAACGGGGTGATGCCCGCGACGACGCCGAGCGGCTGGCGCATCGAGTACACGTCGATGCCGGTGCCGGCGCCGGCGCTGTACTCGCCCTTGAGCAGGTGCGGTCCGCCGGCCGCGAACTCGATGACCTCGACGCCGCGCTGGATGTCGCCGCGCGCATCCGCCACGGTCTTGCCGTGCTCGGAGGACAGCAGGCGGGCGAGGGAATCCATGTCCCGGTTGATCAGGTCGAGGAAGCGGAGCAGCACCCGCGCTCGGCGCTGCGGATTCCAGGTGCCCCACTCGACCTGCGCCTCCTCCGCATTCGCGACGGCGGCTTCCATTTCCGCCCGGTCCGCGAGGGGAACCCGCGCCTGCACCTGGCCGGTGTTGGGGTCGAAAACGTCGGCAAACTGCCCGGACGTTCCCAGGACATGCTGGCCACCGATGAAGTGGGTCAACTCGCGAACCATGAAAAACCTGCCTTCCGAAGCGACATCGTTGTGCTGCTCCCGACCAAGGTACTCGGAAGTCCTAGTATTTACTAGGACTTCCGAGTACGTTAGGTCGAGAACGGGCATCGACGGCCGATCAAGCATCGTGCCGTCTCCGGCTTTGTCCCAGGGGAGATACAGGCGCATGGCTCAGAAAACGAGTACGACCACCTACCGTGCCGCGCGCGACCAGCTCCTCGCGCTCCGAGACAACCACGCCCGCGCCTCGGCTGAGTTCCGCTGGCCCGACGTCGGCACCAGCTTCAACTGGGCCACCGACTGGTTCGACGTCCTGGCGGAGGGCAACGAAGCCACGGCTCTCTGGATCGTCGAAGAAGACGGCCGCGAACTGAAGGTCACCTTCGCCGAGATGTCGCGACGGTCAGACCAGGTTGCCACCTGGTTGGCGCAGCGCGGCGTCGGCCACGGTGATCGTGTGATGCTGATGCTGGGCAACCAGGTCGAGCTGTGGGAGTCGATGCTGGCCATCATGAAGCTCGGCGCCGTGATCATGCCGACGTCGACGGCACTCGGCTCGATCGACCTGGCCGACCGGGTGCTCCGCGGCGGCGTCAATCATGTGCTCGCCAACCTGGCCGACACGGCGAAGTTCGAATCGGTGCCCGGCGACTACGGGCGGATCTGCATCGGCGGCGAGGCCGCCGGCTGGGCCGGCTACTCGGATGCCGCGCTGGTTACGCCGGAGAAGAGCGCGGTGGTCGTGTCGTCGGACGACCCGTCGCTGATCTACTTCACCTCCGGCACGACGAACAAGCCGAAGATGGTCGTGCACTCGCAAACCTCCTACCCCGTCGGACACCTGACGACGATGTACTGGCTGGGGCTTCGCCCTGGCGGCATTCATCTGGCCATCAGCTCGCCCGGCTGGGGCAAGCACGCCTGGAGCTCCTTCTTCGCCCCGTGGATCGCCGAGGCGACCGTCTTCGTCTACAACTACGCCCGGTTCAACCCCGCCGCCCTCATCGACCAGCTGCGCCGGGCCAGGGTGAACACCTTCTGCGCCCCGCCAACCGTGTGGCGCATGCTGATCCAGTCGGATGCCGGCAGCAAGCCGGAGGGCCTGCGCGAGCTGCTCTCGGCCGGTGAACCGTTGAATCCGGAAGTGATCAGCCAGATCGAGCGCGCCTGGGGCCTGACCATCCGGGACGGGTTCGGGCAGACGGAGACGACGGCGATCGTCGGCAACACGCCCGGTTCCGTTGTCAAGCCCGGCTCCATGGGGATGCCCCTGCCCGGGGTATCCGTCGTGCTGGTGGATCCGATCACCGGCCGGCTCGCGGATGAAGGCGAGATCTGCCTCGACCTGGCCAGCAATCCGGTGAACCTGATGACCGGGTACCTGGACGACCCGGAGCGCAACGCTGAGGTGCTCAGGGACGGGTATTTCCGCACGGGCGACGTCGCAAGCAGGGACGCCGCCGGCAACATCAGCTTCATCGGACGCACGGATGACGTCTTCAAATCGTCGGACTACAAGGTCTCGCCGTTCGAGGTCGAAAGCGTGCTGCTCGAGCATCCGGCCGTCGCCGAAGCCGCCGTGGTTCCCGCCCCTGACGACACCCGGCTGAACATCCCCAAGGCCTACATCGTGCTGGCCGTCGGGTGGGAATCCAACCGGGAAACCGCGCTCGCCGTGCTCCTCCACGCCAGAAGCAACCTCCCGCCGTTCATGCGGGTGCGGCGCATCGAGTTCTTCGAACTGCCCAAGACCAATTCGGGCAAGATCCGCCGGGTGGAACTCCGCGCCAGGGAGGCCGACGCGGCCGCGGCCGGCACGTTCCTGGCCGACGAATGGCGGGACGAGCACTTCCCCGAGATCAAACGGTAGCGCCGCCTTCGTGGAGGGGGATCTCTAGTCGGTTTTCCGCGGGGAACCACGTCGTCCGCGTGCCGAGTTCGCTGCAGAGTCCCTGCATCCGCCGGGCGATCGGCCACGCGTTGGCCGTGGCGATGTGGGCGTGGAAGTCGATGATGATCGTCGGATACAGGTGCAGCATGTGCGGGATGCTGCCCCGGGTTTCCAGCACGAAAATGAACGATTGGTCGTTCCGCGCGAACTGGTCGATCGCGTAGTCGTCTACGAAGTCGCCGGTGCTGTAGAGAATCGGCCGGTTGCGGTAGACCTCGACCCCGCGAACGATGTGCGGCGAGTGGCCGAAGACCACGTCGGCCCCGGCGTCGATCAGGGCGTGGGCCAGTCCCCGGTGCTCCGGGGGAACATCGAAGCCCCAGTTCGGTCCCCAGTGGGCCGAGACGATCAGCAGGCGAACCTGGCTCCTGACCCGCCGCACGAGCCTCGTCAGTTCCACGGCGCGGCCGTCCGAGATGTCGCTGGGCACGTAGTGCACGCCGGGTTTCTGGGGGCCGGCCGCCCAGCCGGGTTCGTTGTCGGTGACGGCGAGGAAGCCCAGGGCGCTTCCGTCGTGCTGCCAGATGACCGGCTGCCGGGCGGCATCCGTGTCGATGCCTGCACCCGCGTGCAGGATCTGGTGCCGATCGAGCGTCGAGAGGGTTTCGAGGAGGGCGCCCTGCCCGAAGTCGAGCACGTGATTGTTGGCCAGTGACACCACGGTGAAGTCGGCGGCCTTCAGGCTGTCGACGTTCTTGCGGTCCGACCGGAAATGAAACATCTTGCCGGGCCACGGCGTGCCGTCGTCGGCCAGGACGCATTCGAGATTCCCGATCCGGATGTCCGCCTGACTGAGGACCGGCATGGTGTCGCCCCACGGGAAGGTGGGCAGGGCACTGCTCAGCCTGTCGTTGACAAGTCGCCCCAGCATCACATCGCCGACGAAAGCAATTTTCATGCGATACCTCCGGCCGGGCCCCTGAAGCGAGGCTGATCACCACGTCATCATGCACCCAAAGCGCGGGCGGGGCAGAATAAGACGGTGAGTACACCGGTAGTGCCCGAAATCCCCGCCAGCGTTCCCCGACCACCGAGGGCGACGGCGCCAACGAGCGGCTTGACGCGGTGGCTCCTGGAGAACCGGGTGCACCCCGTCGGCCCGGAGAGCGCCGAGGAAACCGCCTCGACGCACAGCTGGTGGAAGGTCATGTGCCTCACCGGCGTCGACTACTTCTCGACCCTGTCGTACCTGCCGGGCATCGCCGCCCTGGCCGCCGGCGCGTTGTCGCCGCTGGCGACGCTTCTCATCGTGGGCCTGACCCTCCTCGGGATGCTGCCGATGTACCGTCGCGTTGCCCAGGAGAGCCCGCACGGGCAGGGCTCCGTCGCCATGCTGGAGCGGCTCCTGCCGTTCTGGCGGGGCAAGTTCTTCGTGCTCGTGCTGCTGGGCTTCGTCGCGACGTCGTGGATCATCACGATCACCCTGTCGTCGGCGGATGCCACGGTGCACCTGCTCGAAAACCCCTACGCCCCGAAATTCCTCGAGGGACATGCCGTC
>DHJB01000076.1:0-406 GCA_002404115.1 Microbacteriaceae bacterium UBA4731 | reverse complement strand
CCGGCGCCCTGGCCGGCTGGACGGATGCGCTCACCGCGCGCGGCAGCGGCTTCGGCGACATTGTCGGCCCGGCGGTCATCGCGTTCCCGCTGTTGGTACTGGGCCTGTCGGGGTTCGAAACCGGGGTGAGCATGATGCCGCTGATTGCCTCGAAGGGGGCAACCCCCGAGGAGCGACTGGCGTCGCGCATCCGCAACACCCGCAAGCTCCTGACCGCGGCCGCCGTCATCATGAGCGTCTTCCTCCTCACCAGCAGCTTCGTCACCACGGTGCTCATCCCGGCCGACGCGTTCAAGGCCGGCGGCGACGCCAGCGGGCGCGCGCTCGCGTATCTGGCTCATGAGCGGGTCGGGAACGTTTTCGGTACCGCCTACGACGTCAGCAGCATCCTCATCCTCTGGTTCGC
>DHJB01000035.1:20949-24000 GCA_002404115.1 Microbacteriaceae bacterium UBA4731 | reverse complement strand
CTCCTGAGCGGATGTTCGGCCAGCAGATCCCGGTCGCCGGCGGCCTCGACGTGACCTTCCACGAGCCGCTCGGCGTCGTCGGGATCATCACGCCGTGGAACTTCCCGATGACCATTGCCGCCTGGGGGTTCGCCCCGGCACTCGCGGCCGGCAACGCCGTGCTGCTCAAGCCGGCGGAGTGGACGCCGCTGACCAGCATCCGGCTCGGCGAGCTCGCGCTCGACGCCGGCCTCCCGGAGGGCTTGTTCCAGGTGCTGCCCGGCCGGGGATCCGTGGTCGGCGAACGCTTCGTCACCCACCCGGCCGTGCGCAAGGTCGTCTTCACCGGTTCCACCGTCGTCGGCAAGCAGATCATGGCCGGCTGCGCCGCCCAGGTGAAACGGGTCACGCTGGAGCTCGGCGGCAAGAGCGCCAACATCGTTTTCGCCGACGCCGACCTCGAGAAGGCCGCGGCGAGCGCGCCGTACGGCGTGTTCGAGAACGCCGGGCAGGACTGCTGCGCGCGCAGCCGCATCCTCGTTGAGCGCAGCGCCTACGACCGGTTCATGGAGCTGCTCGAACCGGCCGTCGCCGGCGTGCGGGTCGGCGACCCGGCCGAGGAAGCCACCGAGATGGGTCCCCTCGTCTCGAAGAAGCACTACGACGCCGTGTCCGATTACGTGCCCGACGGGGCGCCCGTCGCGTTCCGCGGCAGCAAGCCGGATGGCCCCGGCTACTGGTTCGCGCCGACCGTGCTGACCCCGGCATCCCGCACGGACCGCACCGTGACCGACGAGATCTTCGGGCCCGTCGTCACCGTGCTGCCCTTCGACGACGAAGCCGATGCCCTCCAGCTGGCCAACGACACCGACTACGGCCTGTCCGGCTCGATCTGGACCAGGGACGTCGGCCGCGCCATCCGCGTCGCCCGCGCCGTCGAAGCCGGCAACCTCTCGGTCAACTCGCACTCCTCCGTTCGGTACTCGACGCCGTTCGGCGGGTTCAAGCAGTCGGGCCTCGGCCGGGAACTCGGGCCGGATGCGCCGCTGAACTTCACCGAGACCAAGAACGTCTTCATCGCCGTCGACTGACCGTCATCCATCTCCCCCACCCATCCACGCAAGGAGCACCGCATGACCATCCCCCCCATCAACCTCACCCAGCGCCTTGCAGGCAAGGTTGCCGTGATCACCGGCGGAGCGAGCGGGATCGGCCTGGCCACCGCGATACGATTCGCGGCGGAGGGCGCGACCGTCGTTATCGGCGACATGGACGAGACGGCCGGCCTCGCGGCCGCCGAACTGGTCGACGGGCTGTTCGTGAACGTTGACGTGACCAACGAGGAGCAGGTCGACGCCCTCTTCGACATCGCCGTGCTGACGTACGGTTCGGTGGATGTGGCGTTCAACAATGCGGGGATCTCCCCGCCCGACGACGACTCCATCATGACCACGGAGCTGCCGGCCTGGCAGAAGGTACAGGACGTCAACCTCAAGTCGGTGTACCTCTGCTGCCGGGCGGCGCTGCGCCACATGGTCAGGCAGGGCCGGGGCTCCATCATCAACACGGCGTCGTTCGTGGCCGTGCTCGGGTCGGCGACCAGCCAGATCTCCTACACCGCCTCGAAGGGTGGCGTGCTGGCGATGAGCCGGGAGCTCGGCGTGCAGTTCGCGCGGCAGGGCATCCGGGTGAACGCGCTGTGTCCCGGCCCGGTGAACACGCCGCTGCTGCAGGAACTGTTCGCGAAGGACCCGGCGCGGGCCGCCAGGCGGCTCGTGCACATCCCGGTTGGACGTTTCGCCGAGCCGGAGGAACTCGCCGCGGCCGTCGCGTTCCTGGCCAGCGATGACTCCTCATTCATCACCGGGTCGACCTTCCTGGTCGACGGCGGGATCAGCTCCGCCTACGTGACCCCGGAGTGACCGACGAGACGCCCGGCCTCGACGGCGGGCTGCTGCTTCGCCCGGTGCCGGGCGGCAACGCTTTCGAGGAGACCGTGCAGCGCCTGCTGCAGACCGTGCGGCTCGGCCTGGTCGCGCCCGGTGAGCGGCTTCCGCCCGAACGCGAGCTCGCGACCATGCTCGGCGTGAGCCGGGATACCCTGCGCGACGCGATCGCCTCCCTCGCCGAGGCCGGCTACCTCGTCTCGCGACGCGGGCGGTACGGCGGGACGTTCGTGAACGAGGAACTCCCGGCTATCACTCCGCCGACGGACGCGGTCGGCGCAGTGGGCATCGTCGGCCCTCCGGCCCCGAGGCCGAAGATCTCGCCCGCCCAGATCGAGGACACCCTCACCTTGCGCGAGATCCTCGAGGTGGGCGCCGCCCGCCACGCGGCGGCGCGCGCCCTGTCGCCGGGCGAACGGGAGCAGCTCTGGGCGACCCTCCGCGAGGCGACAGCGGCCACCGGCGACGACTACCGCAGGCTGGACTCGCGGCTGCACCTGACGATTGGCGAACTGGCGGGGTCTCCCTCGCTCATGCCGCTGCTCGCGGAGGTACGGATGCGGGTGAACGAACTGCTCGACAGCATCCCGTTGCTCGGCCCGAACATCGCCAACTCCGACGAGCAGCACGAGCAGATCGTGATCGCGATCCTCACCGGCCGCCCCGATGCGGCAGCCCAGGCGATGACCGAGCACCTCGCCGGCACCGCGTCCCTGCTCCGCGGCTTCCTCGAGTAGTCCCCGCGCTCATCCGTTCCGTTGACTCCGAGCCCACTCGGGTGCTCACAACAGGACGAAATGAGCGCGCGGGCTCGAAAACAGGACGAACCGGGCCGCAGCTGACCTGAGTTCCTGTTTTCGCCCCGGCGAACCGGATCGCTAGGAGCCGAGGATTGTTTCGATCGGGCCGCGCACGAAGTAGACCAGGAAGCCGACGGCCACGACCCAGAGCAGCGGGCTGATGCCCTTGGCCTTGCCGGAGAGCGAGCGCACCAGCACCCAGCTACGCGGGCGTGGCTGTGGTGGTCTGTGTGGCTGAAATGGTGTCCTCCCGGTGGCCGTCTCGGCGAAGTCTCAAGTCTCAAGTCTCAGCCTCAAGTCTCAGCCTCAAGCCTCAAGCCTCAAGC
>DHJB01000035.1:16293-20803 GCA_002404115.1 Microbacteriaceae bacterium UBA4731 | reverse complement strand
CCTCAAGCCTCAAGCCTCAAGCCTACGGGGGCGATTTCGGTCAGACATGCGGGACGAATGCGCCCCATGCCCGGCGTCGCTCGCCGAGCGGATCGGACTCCACCCGGTCGACGGCATCGATGATCAGCGTGCGCCGGTCCGTCTCGTCGTACCGCGGCCAGGCGACATCCGGCACACCCGTCGTGGCGAAGTCGATCCACCACCGCTGCATCCTGGAACCGATCTCCTGGAAGGTGCGGCGGCCGCCGAGCACGGTCATCCCGCGGCCGAGCCAGCCGTCGAGCCGGTCGAACAGCGGGAACATCTCCAGGCCGTGCGTGGCATCGAGACCCATCCGGCGCACCAGCCGCGGCGCGGCGTCGAAGCGGTAGAAATGCACCGGCGCGTAGCGCGAGTGCCGCTCCCCCACCCGCACGCTCGGATACCAGAACGAATAGTCGCCGCCGAAGTCGAGGGCCGCACGCTGCTCCGGCAGGCCCGGGTAATGCGCCTTGAGCGCCTTCCGCGCCTTCTTCTTCGTTTTCTTGAAAATGGCACGGATGCGTGGGGGCGTCGACGCGAGGATGTCGATGCGCCCGCTGAACAGTGAGCCCTCCCGCTCGTTCGTGCCGATGATCATCGGCACCTGGTGCGCGCGCCCGTCCCGGAATGCGTCAAGCGGGCGCTCCGGCAGGAAGTCGCCGTCGATCACCGGGCAGAGCGGGATGGTTCCCGGGTAGGCGTCAGGGGCGCGCGAGGTGAGAATGGCCGTCGCGGCGGCCAGACGGGCCGGGTCGGAGTCGAGGAGCAGGCTCACGGCCTCCGCAGGGGTGGGCGTGGCTTCGGCGCCACCGTCGGCACCGCTGGCGCCGCCGGCCACCAGTTCGCCGAGGATCTCGACGAAATCCCCCGCCCACTGGGCAGTCAGCCAGGGTGGGTACACCGCGTTCGGCGGCGCGCTCTGCACGATCGCACGTTGGAACAGCCCGGCCGCAGCCGGAACCGTCATCAGCGTCGTGACCGCGTTTCCGCCGGCCGATTCGCCGAACAGGGTGACGGCATCCGGGTCGCCGCCGAACGCGCGAATGTTGTCGTGCACCCATTGCAAGGCCGCCACCTGGTCGCGCAGGCCCAGGTTGCTGACGAAGGGTCGCTCCGGCGTCGAGTAGCGGGTGAAATCGAGGTAGCCGAGGGCACCCAGCCGGTAGTTCAGGCTGACGTAGATGACGCCGCCGCGGCGCACCAGCCCCTCGCCCTGCCGCGGAACCTCGCGCGAGGAGCCGACGCTGTATGCCCCGCCGTGGATGAACACCATCACGGGGCGGAGGGCGTCCTGGTCGATCGGGGCGTCGGGCGCCAGGACGCTGAGACCCAGGCAATCCTCATTCTGCGGGATGCGCGGGTGAGCGCCGATGAACTGGCCGCGGTGCAATTGCGGGGCGACCGGGCCGAAGACGCTCGCGTCGCGCACCCCGACCCACGGTTTGGCCGGCTCCGGCGCCCGGAACCGGAGCGCTCCCACCGGTGCCGCAGCGTAGGGGATGCCACGCCAGGCCAGCACCCCGCGCTCGGCGACCCCGCGGAGCAGGCCCGTCGCCACACGCACCTCTGCCACCGGCGCATCGGCGCGATCGGGGCGGCCCGTTCGGGCGAGTCGACTCACGTCCCGATCATATTCACTATGATCGCCTGAGGCTATGAACGAAATGAAACGAGAGGCCGCCGTCATCCTCTGCACGGTGCTCTTTCGGGGCATCCTCGGTCGGCTCTCGATCTTCCTCGGCGTGATCGTCGGTTATCTGGCCGCTGTGGTGCTCGGCGGGGTCACAACCGCGCTCTACGGCCTGATCGGCGTCATCGGCGTGAAGATCTGGCTGGACAACAAGGTCGCCTTCTCGAAGTCGGTGAACCAGTTCACCGCCGCGATGGCGCTCATCGGCATCGCCAAAAACTACACGTTCACGGCGGGCTCGCTGAGCTTCAACGGCATCGCGCTCGGCACGGTCGCGGCGATCGTGATCTACCACCTGATGAGCTGGGTCGGCCGGGTTCGCCGCACGGCGTAACCCGCCCGGCCTCGCTGCGGAAGGGGACCGGTCAGGCGTGCAGCGCGGGAATGATCAGGTACACGCCGAAGAGCACGGCTCCGGCGCAGAGCGCGAAGCAGGCATACGCGCCGATCAGCGCGGCCGTCCGCTGCTGGAACGTCAGCGGGTTGGCCGTGGCGGCCTTGCGCGAACGCTTGGCCTCCTTGGCGGCCCGCTTCGGCGTGAGCACGGTGATGGCACCAGTGAATTCGGCCGGGTCGACAGTGGGGCTGCGGCCGGCGCTGGTCATCAGCCGGAGGCCGAGCGAGTACAGGCTGACGATGAGGGCAGCCGAGACGAGCGAGGCACCCGCCACGACGAAGAACGCGATCCAGTCGATCACAGCGCGACCTTCTTCCTGTCCTTGCGCGCGGGCTTGCGCGGGGTTTTGCTGATCCGCACGACCCGGCCGGCGTCGTCAATATCGTGCAGCAGGTTCTGGTGCGACACCTTGCTGCTGCGGGACCACCAGAAGATGCCTCCGACGACGATGGATCCGAGGATCACGTCGAGCACGATGCCGATCGGCCCGAGGTTCGCGAGGCCGGCGGCGAAGGCGCCCATGATCGCGGAGGCCGGCAGGGTGAGCACCCAGCCGAGCGCGATGTGCCCGGCCATGCCCCAGCGCACGGTGGAGCCGCGGCGGCCGAGCCCGGACCCGATGACGGAGCCGGATGCGACCTGCGTGGTGGAGAGGGCGAAGCCGAGGTGGCTGGACGCGAGGATGGTCGCGGCCGTGCTGGTCTCGGCGGCGAAGCCCTGGGCCGGCTTGATGTCCGTGAGGCCGCGTCCCATGGTGCGGATGATGCGCCATCCGCCCGTGTAGGTGCCGACCGCGATCGCAAGCGCACAGGCGGCGATGACCCAGAACTCCGGGCCGGTGCCGACGGCCTGGTACCCGCCGGCGATCAGCGTCAGCGTGATCACACCCATGGTCTTCTGCGCGTCGTTGGTGCCGTGGGCGAGGGCGACGAGCGAAGAGGAGAAGATCTGCGCGAAGCGGAAACCGCCGCGTCCGTCCGGCCGGCCGAGTTCGCGGCGCGTGATGGCGTAGGCGAGCCGCGTGGCGCAGAACGCCACCACGCCGACGATGAGCGGGGCGATGACCGCGGGCAGGATGACCTTGGCGATCACCACGTTGTAGTCAACGGCCTGGAAGCCGGCGCCGATGATCGTGGCTCCGATCAGCCCGCCGAAGAGGGCATGGCTGGAGCTGGACGGCAGGCCGCGCAGCCAGGTGATCAGGTTCCAGACGATCGCGCCGATCAGGCCGGCGAAGATGAGTTCCGGCGTGATCTGGATCCCGCCGTCGCCCTCCTTGACGATTCCGCCCGAGACGGTCTTGGCGACCTCCGTGGAGAGGAACGCACCGACCAGGTTGAGGACGGCGGCCACCCCGACGGCGACCTTGGGCCGCATGGCCCCCGTCGCGATCGGGGTTGCCATCGCGTTCGCGGTGTCGTGGAATCCGTTGGTGAAATCGAAGATGAGCGCCAGTGCGATGACCAGCGTAACGATGAGGGTGAATTCCACCGGCGTCTTTCTCTATGCGTGGTGCTGGGCCGGCTGCGGTAGCCCGGCGTTCAGGAGATGTACGTGAGCCGTTGTCGAACCCGTTTGATCCTGACACTCGGCGGCGGGCAAATCAAACTAAGTATGATCCACCACGGTCTCAAGATCCTCCCCGAACGTGAAAGTGGCGCGCACCGGGGTGCCGGCGAGCACGCCCGGCAGCCAGTGTTTGGCGTCATCCCACATCTCGTCGACGGGCAGGGCGGCCACGTCGAACCACTCCGGATTGAGTTCGTCAGACTCGCTGGGAGTGCCCGTCCATTCGGTGCAGACGAACACGCTCGATTCCTGGCTCCAGGCCTCGCGGTGCGGGAACAGGTAGGTGAGCACGCCCAGGGGGGTGAGGGCGGATGCCGTCACGACGAGGCCGGACTCCTCCTCGATCTCGCGCACCGCGGCATCCACGGCGCTCTCGCCCTGCTCGAGCTTGCCACCCAGGCCGACGATATTGCCGGTGCCGAGGCCCTTTTTCTTCCGGCCGAGCAGCACCTGCAGGTCGCCGTCCGGTGAGCGCCTGGTGAGATAACACACGCACACCTGGGGCAGGATCATGCATCCATCGTACCGGCGGCGAACGGAGCGCACCCGGCGCGCGGTTAGGCTGCATGAATGGACTTTGTGCCCGCATCCGGAACCATCACCATGTTCACGACCACCTGGTGCGGCTACTGCACCCGGCTGAAGTCGCAGCTCGACAAGGTCGGCATCGGCTACACCGAGGTCAACGTTGAAGACGTCGAGGGCACCTCTGAGCTCGTGATGAGCCTGAACGGCGGCAATCGAACCGTGCCGACCGTGCTGTTCCCCGACGGCTCTGCCTCGACGAACCCGTCCCTCGCGCAGGTCCAGGCCAAACTCGCCTGACCTGACCT
>DHJB01000035.1:0-16175 GCA_002404115.1 Microbacteriaceae bacterium UBA4731 | reverse complement strand
ATAACGAGCACAAGTGCAGTTTCGCGAAGGAAAGCCGGAACGGGGTTTAGCCGAAGAGGACGGCGGCCTCGTCGTAGCGGGCATCCGGCACGGTCTTCAGTCCGATGGTGGCATCGGCAATGCTGACGACCTCGATGTCGGTGCCGCGCAGCGACACCATCGAGCCCCACTGCTTGGCGTAGATGGCGTCGATCGCGGCCAGGCCGAGGCGGGTCGCGAGCACGCGGTCGTAGGCAGAGGGAGCTCCGCCGCGCTGGGTGTGGCCGAGCACGGTCGCGCGGGATTCGATGCCCGTGCGCTCCTCGATCATCGGGGCGATGAGTTCGCTGATGCCGCCGAGGCGTGGGCGATTGAACGCGTCGAGGCCCTTCGTCGAGTGTGCTTCCTCCATGCCGGCGAGCAGGAAGCCCTCCGACACCACGATGACGGGCGCGCGGCCGCGGTCGCGCACGTGCTCGACCCACTCGCAGATCTGCTCGATGGTCTTGGGCTGTTCGGGGATGAGGATGGCGTGGGCTCCGCCGGCCATGCCGGAGTGCAGGGCGATCCAGCCGACGTGGCGTCCCATGACCTCGACGACCATGCAGCGGCCGTGTGATTCAGCGGTCGTGCGGAGGCGGTCGATGGCCTCGGTGGCGATCTCGACGGCGGTGTCGAAGCCGAATGAATAGTCGGTGGCGGCCAGGTCGTTGTCGATGGTCTTGGGCACGCCGACGATCTTGAGCCCGGCATCCGTCAGGCGGCGCGCGGCGGTGAGGGTTCCCTCGCCGCCGATGGCGATGACCGCGTCGATGCCTTCGGCGTCGAGCATGTTCTGGATGTTGACCGGGCCGCCGTTCTCGCCCTCGAACGGGTTCGTGCGGGAGCTGCCGAGGATGGTTCCGCCCTGGCGGGACAGGCCGCGCACGCTGTGCCGGTCGAGTTTCATGAACTCGCCCTCGACCAGGCCGCGCCAGCCGTTGCGGATGCCGACGAACTCGGCGTCGTGCACTCGCACGCCCTTGAGCACGGCGCCGCGGATCACGGCGTTCAGTCCGGGGCAGTCGCCGCCGCTGGTGAGAATTCCGATTTTCATTCTGGCCGCTCCTTGATGCGAGAAATCATGTCGGCGCCATCACCGCCTACATATCATGGTGCCTCCGGCGGGCCGGATTCAAATCAGCGCGTTACAGTTCCCCGTCGAGCGCCTGGGTGAGCAGGAAGATGAGCGCGCTCGCCTGCACGGAGTCGGCGGAGGAGATCTCTTCCTCCGAGCCGTCGAGCGCCCGGGCCGCGAGGCCCTGCTTGCTGCCGATGAGTTCGGCGATGCGGGCGTCGATGGTGTGCGCTGCGATGATCCGCCACGCGGTGACGGGTTCGTCCTGGCCGATGCGGTGCACCCGGTCGATGGCCTGCGTCTGCTCGGCCGCCGTCCAGCTGAGCTCGGCCAGCACGACGTTGGAGGATGCCTGCAGGTTGACCCCGACGCCGGCCGCGCTGAGCGAGCAGACGACGACGGCAACCTCCGGGTCGTTGTTGAACGCGTCGATGGCGGCCTGGCGGGCCAGGGCGCTCTGGTCGCCGCGCAGCGACACGGTGCGCAGCTCGCGTTTGGCGAACAAGGCCTCCGCGGCGTCCATCACATCGATGTGCTTGGCAAAGAACACGACCTTGCCGACCGACCGCGCCAGCTGGGCCGCGTAGTCCGCCGCGAGGCCGGCCTTCGCCTGGCCGATCTTGCGCACCATGGTGAAGACGTTCTCGCCGGTGGTCTGGCCCTTGGATTCCTCGAGTTCGGCGTGGGCAACGGCGCGGATGTACGCGGAGCGCAGTTCGTCGTCGAGCTCGGCCGGTGCCGTTCCGGGGTGCCGGGCGGCCACGAGTGTGTTGTAGCGGGTGACGAGGCGCGCGCCGAGTTCGCGCTCGGCCTGGCGGATGGAACGGCCGAGGTCGTCGTCCAGTTCGACCGGAAGGTCGGCGATCCGCTTGGCCGGCAGGTCTGCTGCGACGTCCACCTTCCGGCGGCGCACGATCCCCATGTCGATCACGGTCTTGCGGGCTTCCGCGTAGAAGCCGAAATCGGCGGGCGTCAGGCCGATTTCCTCGAGCCTGGCCATCAGCCTGGGGGCGGGTTTGTCGCCCTCGATCCAGCCGAGGAACTGCCAGATCGCCCGGAAGTCGTCGACGTCGTTGATCAGCGGCGTCCCGGTGAGGGCCATCAGCAGCGGGTTGCCGCCCGGCGTGCGGCGCCGGATTTGCTCGGCCAGGGCCAGCACATGCTTGGACCGCTGCGACTGCAGGTTCTTGATGAAGTGGGCCTCGTCGACCACCATGCCCTTGAAGCCGAGGGTGCCGAGCCAGGTGCGGTGCCGGTCGAGGACGTCGTAGTTGACGATCACGACGTCGGCGAAGGCGTCGAGGGTGTCGCCGTCTCCGTGGATGACGGTTGCCCTGCGGTGCGGGGTCCACAATTCCACCTCGCGCGCCCAGTTCATCTTGACGACGTTGGGCACGACGGCCAGCAGCGGGTAGGCGCCGGAGACGGATGCCGCGAGCAGGCTCTGCGCGGTCTTGCCGAGGCCAGGCTCGTCGGCAAGCAGGTAGCTGCGGTGGCCGAGGCGCGCGCTTTCGATGAATCGGGCCTGGTGGCGCATGAGTTCCAGGCCCCGCGGGGACAACCGGTCCAGCGTGGGTGCCTCAGGCAGGTCCATGCTGGCGGCCTGGCCGCCGGAGCCGTACTCGAACGATTTGAACAGCGGGCCGAGCAGTTCCCAGTTGGCCAGGCGGCGCACGGGGACGAGGGGCCGCGCCTGCGCCGCGCTGAAATCGGGGGCGAGGAACGGGTTCGCGAGCTGCCTGGCCTTCACCGATTTGGGCACGACCTGGTTCTGCGGCACCTCGGGCTTCGCCTCGGGCTCGCGGGTGATGATGAGTTCGTCCGGGCTCAGCTCGGCGCCGGACTCGAGGAGCCAGTCGCGGCGGAACCGCTGCGCGACCGTGGAGACGCCCGCGTCAGGTTCGAGCAGGGTGATCAGGCTGGTGTCCCGCGCGGCCGTCTTCGCGAGGATCTGCGCGATGCCGTCCAGGCGCTTGAGCAGTTCGGCGCGGCTCGCGTCGCTGAGTTCCTTGTCGCCCTTCACCCTGGCGCGCTCTTCGCGCATGAGCAGGGCGATGACCTGGTACTTCGTGCGGTTGGTCGGGCCCAGCTTTCCGCCGGTCTGCGCCTTCGCCTCGACCTCGCGCACTTTGCGGGCGAGGATCGGGATGATCGGAGCGTCATCGTCGCGGGAACGCGGCCGCTGGCGGTTGCGGCTGCCGGCGGCGCTGCCGCGGCTGGCGCCGGCGGCCTGGTGGCGGGTGTAAGCCATTCTTCTCCACTTCACAGCAGCGCGGCCGATGAACCGCGCTCGTCGTGCGGCATCCGTGGATACCGGTGCGATCGTTGCGCCGGACCCTGAGTCGAGCATCATGCCACCGCATTTGTGATGCAGTGCCACGGTCGAGACGGTGACCGGGTCAAGGCGCAAAACAAGTCTACGCCTGCGCGCGCTTATCGGTGCACCGGCACCCTGGTGCGCACGCCGATAACTATGAAGAGAAGTGCGGCGATGAACTGGCCGGACACCCAGCCCTGCCCGTGCAGGCCGAGGACGACGATCGGGTTCCAGAGCACGACGATCGGCACGAGGGCGATCAGCCACCACCACTGTTTCGCCTGGATCACGAAGACGCAGATGATGAGCGCGAGGATGCTGACGGCGTACCGGATGATGATGAAGGTGTCGACGTCGAGCAGGGCGAGCCCAGCCAGCAGCGCGATCGCGCCGAGCAGGCCGGGCGCGAGCGCCGGCCGGGTGAACGTGGGTTCTGCCGGGGTCCCCATCAGACGCCGCCTCCCCCGCCGCCGCCGCCTCCGCCGCCGACGGAGCCTCCGCCGCCGAAGCCGGAACTGGACGAGCTCGAGGCGCTCCCCGACCACGACCCGGCGGTCGAACTCGAAAAGGAGCTGATGCCGGCGGCGAAGTATGCGGCATTGAACGCTCCGGAACCGCTGTACCAGTCAGGCCGGGAACCGCTCGCCTCGTAGTACTCGCCGAGCACGCGTGACCACTCCTTTTCCTGGCCGAACAGCACCGCGAACGGCAGCAGCCGTTCGTAGAGCTTCAGCACCTGCAGCGGCGTGGCGGGCACACTCGCGAGCGGTTCGGGTCGGTAGGGCGACCGAAGTGCGCCCTCCGGGCTTTGCAGCACGCGCAGCCGGTCGGCTTCGGCGAGGCGGATGTACAACTTCAGGCCCTTCAGATAGTCGCGCAGCTCGGCGCCGGCCGCCGTGAGCGGGCGCACACTCACCGCGAAGACGAGGGTGAGGAACGCCCCGAGCACCCCGAGCAGCAGCACGAGTACGGGCCAGCCGCCGCCGATTTCGGTGCCGAGCGCGATGATGCTTCCGGTCACGCCGATGGCGCCGCCGATCAGGCCAAGCGCGATCAGCCGCCCGCGCAGCGCTCCATCCCGCTTCTCGCGGACGCCCTCCGCGAAGACCCGTTTCCTGGTTGCCCGAAGCTCGCTCTGCACGGCGCTCGACAGGGTCGAATCCTTGGCCTTGAGGTCACGGAGGGTGCCCGGCTGGAGCCCGGGGAAGAGCTTGGCCAGGACCCGGCGCTCGGTCTGGTCGAGTTTGTCGGCGTGCACGAGTTCGAGCAGGTAGTGCTTGCGGCCTTCGCCCTCGAGCACGCGCACGTTGCCGCGCACGGCGAAGCTGAGGAACTGGGCGACCATGGCCTTCCCTGAGGCCCCGGCGACGTCGCCGGCGTCGAGCAGGTTGACGCCCTTCGGCGGCAGGTACTCGGCGATGATCGTCGGGCGCCCCGGCTGGCTGCGCCACCTGGCCGCCCTGGCGATGCCGGCCAGGGTTGCGGCGATGAGCGCGATCAGCGACCCGGCGAGCCCGATGCTCGGGAAGGGGTTGGCCGTGAACGAGTCGTCGCGGGGAACGAAGGTGCCGGCCTGGAACCCGACGACCATGGTGAGGCCCGCGTGGGGGCCGAGGCTGCCCGCGCCGGCGTCGACCCGCCAGCCGGCGCCATCCGCCTTGCTGTCCAGCGTGGCGCAGGCCTGGCTGGAGCCGCTGGAGCCCTGGAAGCAGGCCGTCTGGCCGGTGAGGTGCGAGGCGAGCGCCTTGTCAACGTGCAGCGTCGCCGTCACCGTGCCGAACGGCTGGTTCCACCCGGTGCCGTTGACCTCCCAGTAGAACTCCTCGTCGCTCGCGGCGCGCGGGAACAGGGTCACATTGGTCTGGCCGTAGGTGATCGCGTAGGTCTGCGCGCCGTGCACGAAGTGGTCGGCGGCGATGGTGACCTCGAGGAAATCGCCGTTGTCGCTCGTCTCGGTCTGGTAGCCGCGCGGTGTGCCGTTCTCGTCGGTCACGCTCCGGATGGTCAGGTCGGTCGGGTGCCCGTTGTAGCGGGTCGGAATGGCGCGACGGATGCCGTGGTTCTGGTCGATGTCGGGGAACCGGGCGACAATCGTCTCCCTCGTGGTGAGGGTCGAGCGCCCCTCGGCGGTGCGGCCGAGCCGGAAGTCGGAGTGCCAGGAGTCGAAGGTGAAATCATCCGTGCCCTGGCTGACGACCGCGGGCGTTGCGGGGAGCGCCGTCGCCGGCGCCGCGAAACCGATCAGCGCGAGGGCGCCAAGTGCCGCCGCAAGGACGAAGTGGGCCAGTCGAGCCATGGCCCAACTCTAGCGAGCGATGGGCAGGGCGCTCACACGTGCTGGATGGGGATCTTGGTGCTGGAGGGAGGCTTTTCGAACAGCATCTCGATGGCCGGCTTCAGTTCGCTGAGCCAGGCGGCGTAGCCCTCATCGGTGAGGTGCAGGCGGTCCTTTGTGTAGGCGGCGCCCAACTCACCGTCCGCCTGCGCCAAGGCCGGCCACAGGTCGAGGTATTGGGCGTGTTGGGTCGGCGCGAATTGCCTCACGTGGCGGTTGATCGAGCGGATCGTGTCCGCGTATTCGCGTTCGCGCGGCAGAACAGATTGCACGAGGATGCGCGTGTGCGGCAGCCGCTTGCGGAGGGTGACGAGGATGGTTTCGATGTTGCGAACGACGTATTCGTCGGACCGGCGCCAGCCGAGGTCGTTGGTGCCGACCTGCAGCACCACGGCATCCGGCTGGAGGTCGACAACGGCATCGAGCTTCGCAATCGCCTCGTCGGTGGTGGCGCCGCTCAGCCCCAGGTTCTGCACCCCGTACTCGGGAATCCACTCGTCCCACCGGCCGCCCGCAGTCAGGCCGTCCCCCAGAAACACAATTGACCCGGACATGTGGCCTCCCTCATCCGTCACCCCGCCCTCATCCATAATGCCTTGCCGGGGGCACGCTGGCTAGGGCTCGCAGCCGATGCTAGGTTCCGGGCGTCGTCGACGCCAGCCACGAATCGAGATCGCTGGGGGTGTCGGTGATGATTCCGTCGACGCCGAGATCACGCACCTCACGCCAGGTGTCCTGGGAGTTGAGCGTGTAACAGATCACGCCGAGCCCCGCTTTGTGCATCCGGCGGAGCGCGCCCGGCTCATTGGTCACGGCCTTCGCCGTCGTCGCCAGCGCGATCACTCCGAAGCGCTGCGCCATCGGGACGGGGTCGGCCGGGAGCTCCCGCACCAGCATGACCCGCGGAGACTGCGGCGCCACCACCTGGAGGTTGGTGAGGGTGTCCAGGTCGAAGCTCACCAGCACGACCCGCGCGCTCAGGTTGTGGCGGTTGATCAGGTCGATGACCGTGCGCACCTGGTTCGTCGTCCAGTCGAACTTGAGCTCGACGAGGGCCTTCTTGTCGGAATTGGCCAGCCGAGCGAGGAGCGCGTTGAGGGTGGGGATGCGGGTTCCAGCGTAGTGACGGGAGTACCAGGCCCCGGCGTCGAGCCTGGCGAGCTGGGCCGCGGTGTGCCCGGACACCGTTCCGTGTCCGTTGGTGGTGCGGTCGATGGTGACATCGTGCATAAGAACCGGCACGCCGTCTCGGGTGAGCTGAACGTCCGTCTCGACGAAGTCCATCGGGCCGTTGAGGGCCAGCTCGAAGGCCGGCATGGTGTTTTCAGGGGCCGCCGACCGGTCGCCGCGATGACCGGCGATGAAGGCGCCCTCCCCCGGCGACCGCAACGCGCCGAAGACATCGGACGCGTACACCCGGCTGGACACGGGGGCGAGGATGAGCACGAGGATCAGGGCCGCAACTGCCGGGCCGGCAAGGAGCAGTGATTTGGTGCGCGGAAACCGGAATGTACTCACCGTGGACCAGCCTCTCTGGCCGTGCGCGATGACGCTGCGGCGCGCAGTCCAGACACTGTACTGCGATCATTCTTTTTCCGTTACCTCCGGCAGGGCCCCAATCAGGGGTTCTTCCGCGCGAACGTCCGATCGGGCCTCGGTGGCCGCGGCCTCGACGATCCGGTTGGCCATGTCGCTGAGGATGATGCCGTGGAACGGGAGGATGGAGAACCAGTACAGTCGGCCGCCGAAACCTGGGGGAAGAAGATGGTGCGCTGCCGGTAGGCCGCGCCGCCGTCATCCGTCGGCTCCGCGCTCAGCTCAAGCCAGGCACGGCCGGGTACGCGCATCTCGGCGCGCAGGCGCAGGAAGCTGCCACGGTCGATGCGTTCCACCCGTCAGAAGTCGAGCACGTCACGGGTGTGCAGAAGGTCGGGATTGCAGCGGCCGCGTGGAAGGACGACTCCGCCGATGATCTTGTCCATCCAGATGCGCACGGCCCAGGCGCAGACGATCCGGGAGACGCCGGCCTCAGCCGCCACCGCGACGTTCTCGGCTGCCGTGCGCTCCGTGCGCTCGAAGTCGCCGCGGGCGATGTCGACCTGGTCGGCCCAGGGGACGCCATTGAGCTCCTGCGGCGAACGCACCAGGACGCGCACCGAGAAGCCCCAAGGACTCCTCGTGAAGTCATTGCGGCAGTCCAGGTCCCGGGGCTGCCACGCGCGACCGGCAACGGCCGCCAAGCCTTAGACGAACGGCATCAGGCCCATGGCCGCGGTCATCGCGGACATTCCGACGAGGTTGCCTCTCTCCAGCCACGATCTACTCGCTGCCCTCAGGAGAACGACGGACCAGGCAATGAACAGGACACCAGCTCCGGCCGCAATCGCCAGGAGAAGAGACGATGACGGATGAGCGTGCACGGAGTGCGGTGACGAAGCCAGGTCCGTCGCGGTCAGGGTCGCGGGGGCCATCGCTGTATGCACTGCCAGCTGACTGGCCGTCACGATCAGGCCCAACAGATGGTGCAGGTGAATGGCACCGCCCATATGCTGCCCTTGGGCGCGCGGTTCGGTGCCGAGGCCGGCGCGGCGCGCGTGCCCGCGGACCAGTGCCGCGCTGACCATCCCCCAGCCGATCAGGATCACCGTCCACAGCAGCGGGGAGAGACCCACAACGCCGAAGCCGACATCCGTCATGGCCGCGAGCATCAGGATGGTCGAGGCCACTGCCGGGACTGATCGGGAGCGCCGGCTGCCCACTAGGCAGCAGGCGTTCACTGAGGCTCCGACAATCATGATCCCGTACAGCGTCTCGACCATCGGATTTCAGTGCCATGCTCTCCGTGCCCCTCATGCGAGGCGCCGTCGTGCCCGTGCGAGCAGTGCGACACCGGCTCGTTGGGCGGCACGTTCATGGCTGGGTTCTTGCCGAAGAAGCCGTAGGGCTTGAGGGCGAACTTCGCGTAGTCCACCGGCATGACCGGCCAGTCCTCGATCCGGGGGAAGTGTGTCGGTCCGAAGGTGTGCCAGAGCACGATGTCTTCGCCGTCTATCGACCGGTCCCCCGCGGTGTACTTCGTCACACCGTCGCCGCCCGGGTTCTGGTGAACGAAGTCGCCGGCTGCGTACTGCTCGGCGGGGTCGTACCGGGTCACGAACAGGTGCCGGGTGGCGAATTCGGCCCGCTTGGCGATCGACGAGTCCGGGTCGGCCATCAGGGTCGGCGCGTCCTCCGGGTAGAGCACGTAGCCGGTGGGCCGGCCGAGCCGGTTGGTCTTCTCGGTGTTGACGATGTGCCAGGCGCGGGCGACGGACGCGTTGGCTTTCCGCCCCGAAACCGCCTCGCTGGTCAGCCTGGTCGTCTTCTTGGTGAATGCGTTGCCGTGCTCGTTGCCCGGCCCCATCGGCAACCGCACGGCCTCGACCTCATCGACCGCGTTCGACAGTCCGTCGACCGTCATGTCAAGCCTGGCGCTGAAGAGGTGCTGGTGGTACGGGGCGCCGAGCCCGGCGGCAACCTCGCTGGCGTAGGGGTAGTCGCCGCCCGTTTCGTCCAGTCCGGGGTAGGACGAGGTGAACAGGATGCCCGTGAGCTTGGCCTCGCACTCGATCGTGCCGTCGAGGGAGAGGTACCAGTAGAAGCCGTAGTCGTAGTTGCCGACCGTGGTGAAGAAGCTGATGACCAGGCGACGCTGGCGGCGAACCTCGTTGGACCCGGTGAACATGTCGCCGTGCTTCCAGAGAGTGCCAACATCTTCTTCGTGCATGCAGATGCCGTTCTCGATCGTGAACGGGTTGCCGAGTTCATCGGCGAGCACGGCGTCGAAGTACTTGATCTCGCCGACGCAGTCGCAGCCAAGCGCGAGGGAGTTGGTGAACCGTCCGAACAGGTACTCTCCGGTGTCGAAGTAGTTCTGCCAGAACCGGGTCGGGGACGGGTCACCATAGGGCACGAGCATTTCGTTGATCGAGGCCCGGTAGATGATTGGGCGCTCCTCGCCGGCATCCGTGAAGGACAGCTGGCGCAATACGAGGCCCTCGCGGGTGTCGAAACCCACCTGGAACTTCCAGTTCGCCCAGCTGACCCACTCGCCATCGACCGTGAAACTCGGCCCTTCCGGCTGGGAGATCACGATCGGTTTCAGGGTCGTGAGCGGCGCGCCCTGCACGGCGGGATCGTCGAAGTTGCCGCTCTCGGCAGGGATGGCGAGGTTCTCCACGTCGATCAGTCGGGTGATCGTGCGGGTGGCGGTGTCAACGTACGCGCTCAACCCGTCGACCGGGTGCGCCCATGGGTGGTCGGCGGGGTAGTCCTGGCGGAAGGCGAGCACGCGCACGATGCGCCGGCCCTCCTCTTCGGGGAAGTCGTAGTAGCCGGCCGAGAGGGGCACGACGACGACCTCGTCGACCGTGGTACCGCGCGCGGCGAGCGCCGCCAGCCAGCGCGGGTCCTCGGCGACGATGCCCGCAATCGCATCGAACTCCTCGAGCAGGATCGGCAGCTGCCCGGTGGATCCGTCGAGCACGGCTGTGCTCAGGATCTCCCGAGCGGTCAGCGACACGACGTTGTCGGTCGAGTACCCGGTGGCCATGTCGAGCAGCATGACCCGGGCGCGCCGGTCGGGCAACGGCCCACCGCCGGCCTGCCAGGCCAGGACTTCTCGCTTGTGCGGCTCCTGCAGGCCGACGTAGGCGAACCGCGTGGTCGCGGTGAAGCCGGCGCTGCTGGTGACGATGTCGCGAATGGTTTCGAATTCGGCCGTCGTGAGGCTGCCGAGCGGGTGCGGGGGCACGTCCGCGGGTCGGGTGGTCGGTACGTCGAGGTGGGTGATGGTCATGTGGGGATCTCCTGTCACGGGATGGAACGGCACGGATGGGCGAGGCGGACGAATAGTGGCGCGGAAGGGGTGGGACGACTGCGAGCGGTGCGGCGGTCAGCCGCCGATGGCTTCCGTGATCTGGTCGTAGGCCGGCCGGTTGGTGCGCCTGAGCACGAGGGCCTGCAGCGCGCCCACCAGCGGGAAGAGCACGACGAGGCCGAGGAGTACGGCGCTGACGACTCCGAAGACCGGCACACCCTTCGCGTCAACGTCGCCGACGAGGAACGGGAAGTTCGCGGCGATCAGCACGGCGGAGGCCAGCAGCCCGAACAGGCCGAGCACCGGGGCGATGACGGTGTTCCAGAGCCGCCGGTCCTTTTTGGTGCGCGCGAAGTAGACGACGACCGCGACGCTCGTGATCGCCATCAGGATGGCGATGGCGAGGGTCGCGACACCGGAGAACCAGGTGAAGACCTGCAGCACCGGGTCGAGGCCGAGCGCCGCGAAGGCCACGATCAGCACGCCGGCGGTGGCCGTCTGAACGACCGACGAGAGGTGCGGCGCGAAGTGCTTCGGGTGCACTTTTCCGAGAAGGTCTGGAAGAACCTTCGCGTTCGACATCGAGTGCTGGTAGCGCGTGATCACGTTGTGGAAGGACAACACGCAAGCGAACATGCTTGTGATGAGCAGTACGTTCATCACCACCTGCCCGATCGGGCCGAGGTATTTGAGGGTCGTGATGAGGATCATCGCCCCCGGATTCTCGGCAGCCTGCGCGACCACGGCGCTCGGGCCCCAAGCCATCACGAGCGCCCAGGAGGACAACGTGTAGAAGACGCCGATTCCGATGACGGCCAGATAGGTGGCCCGCGGGATGGTCCGGCTCGGGTCCTTCGCCTCGTCACGGAAAATGGCGGTGGATTCAAAGCCGATGAACGCCGCGATGGCGAACATAAGGCCGATCGCCGGCGATCCGGTGAGCACGTTGTTCGGCTTGAACGGCGCGAGGGACAGCCCCTCCGGTCCGCCGGAGAGCACCACGGCGACCACGAGCGCGAGTACGATGGCCACCTCGCCGATCAGGAGCACGCCGAGCACCTTGGAGCTCAAGTCGATGTGCCGATAGCCGAGCACGGCCACGAGCGCGACGGCCGCGAGCGAGTACAGGTACCACGGCAGGTCGGGACCGTCCAACCCGGTCACGGTGACGCCCAGGATGTAGCCGACGTACCCGTATACCGAGACCTGGATGGTCGTGTAGGTGAGCAGGGCGAGGAACGCCGTCGCGAGCCCGGCCGGCCTGCCGAGGCCGTAGTTGACGAAGGTGAAGAACGCGCCCGGCTTGGGCACGTGCCGGGTCATCGCCGCCAGGCCCACAGAAAAGAAGAGCAGCACGACGGCGGCGATTGCGAACATTGACGGGAAGCCGACCCCGTTGCCGAGGAGGATGCCCAGCGGGGCCGAGCCGCCAATTACGGTCAGCGGGGCGGCGGCGGCGACCACCATCAGCACGATGGACGTGACGCCGAGGGAACCGGTCAGCGAACGTTCCCGGGTGGCGGCCCCCGCGGTGGTCGCGGATTCTTTCGTTACGGTCATGTCATCTCCAGATCGGACTGTGAAGTCGGGTACACGGGGCACTCGGAGGTCGTGCAGTGCGTGATCAGCCTGACGGCGCCCCGTTTCGGCCAGGTCTCCCCGAGGTAAAAGCCCGGCATTGCACGAATGAGACCGGGCCGGCGCGTGCGTCTCATTTGGCATTCACGAACCCGAAACATGACCGAATCCGGCCGGCAACGCCACGCGGTTAGCGTGAATGTCCCGGGCGAGGACGCCCCCGCTCCTGAAAGTGAGGCCCGAACAATGACCGCACTGGCACGAGCGATCAATGATCCCCAGCCCGTCGACGGCATTGGCGCTCGCTCGCCCGTCGACGGACTTGCACGCCGCAGCGTCGGTTTCCTGGACGTCCTGGCCCAATCCGTCTCGGCCATTGCCCCATCGGCCGCCGCGACGACGATCCCCCTGCTGGTCGCGGTCGTTGCCGGGGGTGCAACGGTCTGGGCCCTGGCCAGCGCGATGCTGCTGGCCCTGCTGGTCGCCACCACCGTCAACCAGTTCACCCGGCGCATTGCCACTGCCGGCTCGCTCTACACCTTCGTGTCGCGCGGGCTGGGAACGACGGCATCCTTCGTCACCGGGGTCGCACTGCTGGTCGGCTACGGCTTCATCGCCATGTTCGCGCTTGGCGGCGCCGCCTACTACCTGGCCATCCTGATCGCACGGTTCTGGCCGACTGTCGCCGGGTCGGCGGTGTTCGCGGGCGGCCTGATAATCGCGATGGCGGCGCTGTGTCTGCTCGTTCTCGCCCGCGGCATCCGGATATCGACGAGGGTGACCCTGCTCGTGGAATGTGTCTCGGTGGCGATCATCCTGGTTCTCGTCGTTGCACTGCTCGTGCAGGCCGGGCCGGTCCGGGGCTGGTCGGTCCTCAGCCTCGGCGACGCCTCCCCGGCCAACCTGGCGGTCGGTGCGGCCCTCGCGCTCACGGCCTTCGTGGGCTTTGAAAGTTCGTCCACCCTGGGAGTGGAGGCTCGGCGGCCGTACGCGAGTATTCCGCGCGCCATCAGGTGGAGCGTGATCGGGTCCGGCCTGCTCTTCCTGATCGCCTCCTTCAGTCAGCTCGTCGGCTTCGCGGCGATCGGGGGCAGCATCACGACAAGCAGCTCACCTGTCAACGACCTGGCCGCTGCCTACGGGCTCGACGGGATCGGACTGCTCCTCGATCTGAGCATCGCGGCGTCCTTTCTCGCCTGCGCGATCGCATCGACGACCGCGCTCGTGCGGCTGCTGTTCTCAATGGGGCGCGAAGGGGTGCTGCCCAGCCGGTTCGGCCGCACCCATACCCGATACCGCACGCCCCGCGTCGCGGTCGTCGTGGCCGTGGGGGTCATCACGATTGGGCTGCTCGCCACCATCCTGCTCTCTGGAAGCGTGTGGCAGGCGATGGAGATCCTGATTGTTGGCGCTGCGGGCGGATACATCACTGCCTACGTGCTGGTCTGCGTCGCCGCACCCGTCTTCCTCTGGCGGATCGGCGAACTCACGCCCTGGCCGGTCGTGCGCGCCGTCGCAGCGTCGATCCTGCTCAGCGGAGTGCTCGTCGTGTATCTCGTGGTCGAGAGTGCGACGGACCGGTTCCCAGGCGTCTGGGTATTCCTCGGCGCTATGACCGTGGGAATTGCGTTCTGCGGGCTGAGGCTCGTCCGGCGCCCCTGGCTGAGCGACACGATCGGCGTCTACGACGTCCCCATCGCCGAGGACGTGCTTGGCGGACCGCGCGCGATGACTCAAGGAACACCGGAGCGGGCCGCCCCGTGACCGGGCCGGGGCCAGTCGCTGGCGAGCTCCGCGCGCGCCAGCCCAAGGCCATCCACAGCGCGCTGACCGTGCTCGAAGAGGTTGCCCGGTGCGGCCCGGGGGTGACAGCCCGCGAGATCTCGGATAACCTCACGCTCCCGCGCGCCACCGCCTATCGCCTGCTCAATCTTCTCGTGCAGGACGAATACCTGGTGCGGATGCCCGACCTGCGCGGCTTCGCCCTCGGCCGAAAGGTCGTTGACCTGGCGAACCTCGTCGCCCCCGCCCAGCCGCCCGAGGCGGTGCGCGACGTCATCGACCGCCTTCGGGCACGCATCCGTGGCGGGATCCACCTGGTGCGCTACGACCGTGACGGTCTCCGCGTCGTCGATGCTGACCCGGACTTCCCACCGATCGAAGCCTCCAACCCGCGCCAACTCGGGGTGTCAGCAATGGGTCGCCTCCTGCTCGCCGAGCGGGCGGATCCTGGCCCGGCAATGACCGGCGATCCGGAGCTTCACGGGCTGATTGCCGAGATTCGGGACCTTGGCTACGCCCGCCAGGTCGACGCCGTCGCGGCTGGCTACGGCTGCATCGCCGTACCCATCAGGGACCGCGCCGGCACGCTCGTAGCCGGCCTCTCTCTCTCCGCGCCGCGGGCGCGAATCGAAGACCCGGCTGAACTGCTCGAGCTCCTGCAAACCGGTGCGCGAGAACTCGGACCGCTGCTTGCCTGACCGGCGACCGATCACCCCGGGCTGACGGGGGCCGATTCAGCGGGAGGTCGAACGTCGCGATCGATCCCTCGCCGCCTGCTCGATGAGAACGGGGTCCTAGATGAGGCCCTTCGTGTGCCACACCGTCTTCGTCTCGGTGAACGCCACGATCCGGTCGATCGAGGGCGTCGCGGCATCCGCACCGTTTTCCGGCTGAAGCACGCGCTTGAGCGTCTCGGCGGCGGCGATCTGCAGGTCGACCCAGTCGAGCGCTCCGGCCCCGACCAGGTCGAGGGCGTTGACATCCGCGTGGCTGGCCAGCCACGGGGCGATCTCGGCGGGCGAGCCGGTCAGGATGTTGACCACGCCGCCGGGCACGTCGCTGGTGGCGAGCACCTCCCCCAGGCTGATCGCCGAGAGCGGCATCGCCTCGTTGGCCACGACGACGACCGTGTTCCCGGCGACCAGGGCCGGGGCGACGGCGCTGACGAGGCCGACCAGGGATCCGCCGGCCTGCGGCGCGATGATCGCCACGACGCCGGTCGGCTCGGGCACCGAGATGTTGAAGAACGGCCCGGAGACCGGGTTCGCGTTGCCGGCCACCTGCACGTATTTGTCGGCCCAGCCGGCGTACCAGACCCAGCGGTCGATGGCTTCGTCGACCTGGGCGGATGCCGCGGCGGCCGAGACGCCCTCCGTCTGCACGATCTCGTCGACGAACTGCGCGCGGCGGCCCTCGAGCAGCTCGGCGATCCGGTAGAGCACCTGGCCGCGGTTGTACGCCGTGGCACCGGCCCAGCCGCCGAGGGCGGAGCGGGCAGCCACGACGGCGTCGCGGGCATCCTTGCGGGAGGCCTGGGCGGCGTTCGCGAGGAAGTCGCCCTTCTTCGCCCTGACCTCGTAGACCCGGCCGGACTCGCTGCGCGGGAACTTGCCGCCGATGTAGAGCTTGTACGTCTTGGGAATGGCGAGGCGGGTCACTTGGCGGCCTTCTTTCGTGCGGCGGGGGCGGTGGCCGAAACGGCTGGTGCGGCGTTGGTGGCGGCGACGGGAGCCGCCGCGGCCGGCCGGCTGGAGGCCGGCTTGAGGTACGCGGCGAGGCCCGGGCGGCCGCCCTCGCGCCCGTAACCGGATTCCTTGTAGCCGCCGAACGGGCTGGCCGGGTCGAACCGGTTGAACGTGTTCGCCCAGATCACGCCGGCGCGCAGTTTGTCGGCGACGGCGAGGATGCGGCTGCCCTTGTCGGTCCAGATGCCGGCGGACAGGCCGTACGGCGTGTTGTTCGCCTTTGCGATCGCCTCGGCCGGGGTGCGGAAGGTCAGCACGGAGAGCACCGGGCCGAAGATCTCGTCACGGGCGATGCGGTGGCTGGTCGACACGTTCGTGAAGATCGTCGGAGCAAACCAGAAGCCGCTCTCCGGCAGGGCGCAGGCCGGGCTCCAGCGCTCGGCGCCCTCCTCCTCGCCCATCGCTGACAGCTCGGTGATGCGCTTGAGCTGGTCGGCGCTGTTGATGGCGCCGATGTCGGTGTT
>DHJB01000070.1:3440-5118 GCA_002404115.1 Microbacteriaceae bacterium UBA4731 | reverse complement strand
GCGCTCAACACTTGGGCCGTGGCGCCGCCCGCGCGGGCGATCATCGAGTTCCAGGACAGCGCTACCTATATAGAGGCGCTGACGCCGCTCGCGGTACCGGCCGGGCAGACGCTGCAACTGACCATCCGCGCCGCCGACGATGAGCGACCGACGCTGTTGCTTGGCGGTGACTGGGAGGTCACCGGCGCGGCCCCGGACAGCGCGTTGGCGCTCGACGGCCTGCTGATCAGCGGTGGCGGCATCGACCTGCAGGGCACGCTCGGCGGGCTGCACCTGCACAACTGCACCCTCGACCCGGGCGGCGGGCTGGCGTCCGACGGCGTGACGCTGCGGCCGCAACAGCGCTCGCTCGCCGTCTCCGCCGCGAACACGACCCTGACGGTGGTGATCGATCGCTGCATCGTCGGCGGCCTGCGCGTGCCGAACACGGTCGAGGAGCTGCGGATCAGCGACTCGATCGTCGACGTCCAGGGCGGCGAGGCGATCAGCGGGGTGGGCGGTGCCGGCGATTTCGCCGCCCGCACCGTCCTGCGCTCGGTCAGCATCCTCGGTCGCTGCTGGCTGCAGGAGTTGACGCTCGGCACGGAGGTGATCTTCGCCGACGCCGTGGCCGTGCACCGCAAGCAGCGCGGCTGCGTGCGCTTCTCCTACGTCGTGCCCGGCTCGGACACCCCGCGCACTTACGAATGCTTGCCGCCGCCCGACGCCACCGCTGCCGAGCTGGCGCGGTTGGTGCCGTCGTTCACTTCCACCCGCTACGGCGACCCCGGCTACGTGCAACTCGGGCGCTTTTGCCCGTACGAGATCGCCACGGGCGCCTCGGACGGGTCGGAGATCGGCGCTTTCTGCAGCCTCAAGAATCCGCTGCGGGTGCAGAACCTGCGGCTGCGACTGGACGAGTATCTGCCGTTCGGGCTGGTCCCGGCGCTGATAGCCGTCACATAAGGGGGAGACATGCGCGGTGATTTCACTCGCCTGACGTTCGACCGCACAAAACACTACCGCGGCGTGCTGATGCAGCAAGGCCGTGTGCAGCTTGACGCGGACTGGAACGAGAACCTGGCCATCGCCGGCCGCGTGCTGCGCACGACCACCATCGACGTGATCGGCGGCTGCGGCGTACCGCTCGGCGTGGACGCCTTCCGGATCGGCGCCGCCCCGGCGGCACCGCCTGCCACTGCCGACTTCACGATCAGCGGCGGGCGCATCTACATCGACGGCCTGCTCTGCGAGCTCGAGGCCGACACCACCTACCGCACCCAGCCCGACTACCTCGACCCCGCCGCACTCGGGCTCGATACGCTGGCGGCGGGCCAGCCACGCCGCGACCTCGTCTACGTGGACGCCTGGTACCGCGCGATCAGCGCGATCGAGGATCCGCACATCCGCGAGAAGGCTCTTGGCGGCCCGGACACCGCTGAGCGGTTGAAGCTGCTGGCGCAAGTGATGGTACTGCCCGGCATCGGCGCCGACGCCACCTGCAAGTCACCCTTTCCGGTGACCGCGACCGGCGGCGGCACGCTGCAGGTGCTGCTCACGCCGACGCCGCAGCCGCCCGATCCCTGCGAGCCGCTGGCCGAGGGCGGCTATCAGGGTCCCGACAACCGCCTCTACCGCGTCGAGATCCACCAGGGCGGCCCGCTCGGCACGGCGACGTTCAAGTGGTCGCGCGACAACG
>DHJB01000070.1:0-3385 GCA_002404115.1 Microbacteriaceae bacterium UBA4731 | reverse complement strand
TTCAAGTGGTCGCGCGACAACGGCTCCGTCGCCCAGGCGGTTGAGCGTTTCGATTCGACCACCAGGTTGACCGTCGCCAGCCTCGGCCGCGACGACTACCTCAAGTTCCGTACCGGCGACTTCGTCGAGGTGAGCGACGACGCCACCGACCTCTCCGCCATCCCCGGCACGCTGACGCAGATCACCGTGAACGAGGCGAGCCGCGAGCTGACCCTCGCCACGGCCGTGCCGGCGAGCGTCTCCGGCGCGACCGGGCGCCACCCGAAGGTGCGGCGCTGGGATGGCGGCGACGCGCAGCCCACCGCGGCCGCACCGATCGATATCGAGGACGGCGTCAAAGTGCAGTTCGCCGCCACGGGCGAGGATTTTCGCGCCGCCGACTACTGGATCTTTGCCGCGCGTGTCGTGGACGGTTCGCTGGACCCACTGCTCGATGCGCCCGCGGCGCCGATGGGCGTGCGGCACGCCTACTGCCCGGTGGCGATCATCACCTGGCGGCGCAGCGGCAACAACGTCGTCGTGGATAGTATCGAGGACTGCCGCGTGCGCTTTCCGCCGCTGACGCAGCTTCCCACCGGCACGGGCGAAGGCTGTGAGTGCGCCACCTGCGTCACGGCCGAATCGCACAATAGCGGCACGCTGACGATCCAGGCGGCGATCGACCAGGTGCTGCAGCGCGCGGGCGGCAACATCTGCCTTGGCCCCGGCGACTACGAGCTGCAAGAGCCGGTCAAGGTCAGCGGCCGCAACATCCATCTGCGCGGCCAGGGCACGCTTACCCGGCTTCACTTCGGCGCTGCCAGGAGTCCCGCCGACGCCGCGGTGGAGCTTCGCAACGCCTGCGACTGCTCGCTGGAACGCGTCGCCGTCCTGTACGGTCCGGCGGGCTCGGCGGTGCAGATCGTCAACTGCGTCGATACGACGGTGCGTGGCTGCGCCCTGCTCTCGCGGGCGAACCCGGATCAGCGTGGGGCAGCCGGCCCCGCGATCCAGCTGGTGGAGAACGTTCTCAACACGAAGATTCTCGACAACCTGGTGATCGCGGAGATCGGCGTCGGGCCGCACACGCGCGTCCGGGAGGGTACTACCGCCTTCGTTGCGGCCGGAACACCGCTGCTGCTGGCGGAGACCGTGATCGGCGGCAATCGCTTCGCCTGTGCCCGTGCCGGTGTCGAGCTGATCAACGCCCCGATCTTCGTCGTGCGGGCACTCTCGATCACGGAGAACCAGTTCGACCAGTGTAGCCTGGCCGGCGTCGCCGTCGAGGCAACGGTCGGTCCCGCCGCCTTCGTGGAGGTCACGGGCAACATCTTCGAGGCGCAGGGCTTCGGGGTCGCGCTCGACTGCGGCCGGGCGCGCGTAAAGGGCAACCTCTTCACCAGCCTCAGCAGGCAGGCGGGTATCAATCCCACGCAGGCGGCGATCCTGCTCTACAACCTCAGCGACCTTGATTTGAACCGCGAGGTCGCCATCGCCGGCAACCGGTTCGAGGACGTGCGTGGCCATGGGGTCCTCATCCGCGGCCGCGCCCGCGACCTGGTGATCTCGCACAACCTGTTCGCCCGGCTGGGCGGCGGCGGCATCATCACGGATAAGGGCGGCTCCGTCGAGGCGCTGACGGTGGAGGGCAACGACCTCTCCGACATCGCCCTTGACGAGGTCCAGTTCCCGCAGGGTGTGGCCGGTGCGATCGTGCTGGGCGTGACGGCGGGTGGCCGCCTGGTGGATAACACGATCGCGCGCGTGGGCATCGACCTGTTCAAAGTGCGGGTGGCCGGCATCGCCCTGATGGGTAGCACGGGTGTGCTGGTCAGCGGCAACTCGCTCAGCGACATCGGCGGGCCGCAGAACGGCCTGGAGAACGCCGGCATCGAGGCGAGCGGCCTCGTGGCCGAGTTGAACGTGGCGCAGAACTCGGTCCGCCGCGCATCACAGCCCGCGCAGCCGCCGCTCGCTTCACCCTGGTATGCGCTGCGGATCGTCGGTGCCGAGACCCTCCTGACGTCGCCGGCCGGCGCGACGGTCGGAACGACCAGGGACTTCTTCACGCTGGCCAACACGGCCTTCGCACTGGTGCGTGGGCGGGCCACGCAGACAGCAACCGAGCCGCAGTCGTTGGAGGCGGCGGCGGCGCCCAACCGCATGCTGGCGATCACGGCGCTGGCAGCGGAGCGGGTCGATGCGTTCGCAAGTACGGGTCTCGCGGTGAGCGCCTTCGTGCCGGCGAGGGCCTCGGCGGCGGTCGCCGACAACTACTTCGAGAGCAGTGGAGCGACGCCGGTGGTTGACGTGGGCGGGCTGTCGGAACTGGTCCTGTCGGGCAACCGTTGCTTTCTCACCAGCAACGAGACTTACGCCGCCGTGCGACTGGCTTCGTCGCGCTCGCTCGTGCTGGCGAGCAACACCGTGGACGGTTCCGGCTACATTGTCTCTGTCGAGGTGGTCGCGGCCCCGCCGGGCCTCACGGCCGTGGGCAACGTCGTGCATCAGCCGATGAACGGCGTGCCGGCTATCTGGCAGCCGCTGAACGCGAACATTCCCTGATTGGCGACCACAGGAGGATATGCATGGAAACGTGGTGTGATTGGCTGAACGCGATTATGGGCGACCTAACGGTCGTTGCCGAAGAATTGAAGCAGTCGCTCGCGAGCGGCCTTCAGGCTCGGCAGAGCATCGCCGAGAGTCTGCGCCTCAGCCAGGTGCCTGGAAACGCCTTCCTGGCGGTACCGGGGCTGCAGCGCAAGGCTGCGCTGGCGAACACGATCGCCAGGGACGCTAGCCAGGTAGACGCACGTGGTCAGGCAGAGCTACGGGCGCTCGAAGAGCTCGCTAGGAGCCTCGTAGTGCTGCGTGACTGCTGCCCGTGACCGTATCGTGGCTTGTCATACTTCGATTGGAGAACGTGCTGACTCGCGTCCGCACACTATGGCGGCATAGCGTGCATAGGGCATGATGACAAAATCCGCTGCGCTGCTCCTGGTGATTAACCGGCAGTACCAAAACGGCCTGGGGCAGTCCGTTGCTCTTCGTCGGTATCTCCGTCATCTGCCGGTCCAGCTTGAGCCAGCGTTGTAACATGCAGTGTGCCTCATATTGAGGTGTCGCCCCCGGGCATTCCCGTCCTGCGCGACCGGGCGAGCCGAGCGTTGCTCAAACTCGCCTTGGAACCCGAATGGGAGGCCGTGTTCGAGCCGAACAGCTACGGGTTCCGACCGGGACGCTCTGCCCACGATGCGATTGCGGCCCGTCGCGAGTCGGCCTTATGCTCGTGTCATGCCTCCGGCTCGATTGGGGCGTTCTTTCCGGGAGGTCACGATGCCTTCTTATTTTGCCGGGTATGAGATTGTCGCACAGACCAAGCACTTTCTCGTGACCTGCGAGGATG
>DHJB01000072.1:87444-87593 GCA_002404115.1 Microbacteriaceae bacterium UBA4731 | reverse complement strand
GCCATGCCGTAGAAGACGTAGTGCTTTCCGTCGATCTCCTCGATCGCCGTCGGGAAGACGACGTTCGGCACGATTCCGCTGATCTCGTCGGGGGTCTCGGCCGTGAGCAGCGGCTCAGAGGTGCGTCGGATGACCTTGGTCGGGTCGTC
>DHJB01000072.1:37560-87301 GCA_002404115.1 Microbacteriaceae bacterium UBA4731 | reverse complement strand
GTGCCGGTCACGCCGTGGTGCATGAGCAGCCAGCCCTCCGGCACGCGCAGCGGAGCCGGGCCGCCGCCGATCTTGAGCTCCTCGAACGCGAATTCGGGGCCGGCCAGGAAGCGGTGGCCCTTCCAGTAGGTCAGCAGGGTCAGGTCGGCGAGCGCGTCGGCGACGGGCACGTAGCTGATCCAGATGCTCTGGCGGGTGTCGGTGACGCCGGCCGGAACGCGGACACCCTCACCGGGCTTGACCTCGCCGAGGTCCCACATCGGGCGGTGCAGCACGGCGAAGCTTTCCACGCCGTCCGGGGCGGTGACGGGCTCGGGGAAGAAGACCGTGTCCTTGTTGTGGAACAGGTTCAGGTCCATGTCGAGCTTGTCGTCGTAGGCGAAGAGCGCCGGGCCGAGCCTGCGCCACTCGCGCAGGTCGGTCGAGACGGCGATCGCGGTGCGCGGGCCCAGGGGGCCGTACGCGACGTAGGTCATCACGTGCATGCCCAGTCGGTCAATGTATGTGACCCGGGGGTCTTCCACGCCGGCATTGTTCGCGCCGCGCTCCCAGCCACGGTCGGGTTCGAGCACGATTCCCTCGCGCTCGACGCCGGTGGGGATGCCGTCGGTGATGATCACCTTCGCCAGGCCGACGCGCGAGACGTTGCCGGTGGCGACGAGGCGGGGCAGGAGGTACAGCGTGCCGTCCGGGGCATGTCCGCTGCCTGGGTTGAGGACACCCTCCGCCTCGAGGGCGTTGCCCTCCTCCGGCGTCATGATGACGCCCATCCGGGTGAGGGTGTACGGGAATTCAGTGGTCGTTGACATAACTAGCCTTTCACGCCCGACCCGATATCGGTCGAAACGAAGTGTTGTTGGAACACGATAAAGAGAACCACCGCAGGCGCCGCGAGCACGCAGGCGCCGGCGAGGATGGCGCCGAACGGGTTCGCCGCCGTGGCGGCCACGTTGCTGAGGTAGTTCGCCAGGGACACCGCGAGCGGCTGCAGGGAAGCGTCCTTGGTGATCAGGAACGGCCAGAGGAATTCGTTCCACGGGCCGATGAAGGTCAGCAGCACCACGGTCAGGAGCGCCGGCCGCACGAGCGGCAGGGCAATGCTCCAGAGCAGCTGGAGTTCCCCGGCACCGTCGATGCGGGCGGCATCGAAGAGCTCCTTCGGAAGCTGGAGGAAGTACTGCCTGAAGACGATCACGGCGGTCGAGTTGATCGCGAACGGCAGGATCATGCCCAGGTAGTTGTCGGCCAGGCCGTAATCGCGAGCGATCATGACGTAGAGCGGAATCATCAGCAACTGGAACGGAACGACCTGCACGAGCAGGGCAAGCGCGAAGGTCACGCCGCGGCCCCGCCACTGGAGCTGTGCCAGCGCGTATCCCACCAGCACCCCGAACACCACGGTGCAGAGGATCACACCGCCGGCGAAGATCCCGGAGTTGACCAGGCCACGCAGGAGGCCGATACGGCTGTTGATGGCCGCGTAGTTCTCGAGCGTGAGGTTGGCCGGGTTGGGGAAGGCCCCAGCGATGCTCGGGTCAGGGGAAGTCTGAAGCGAGCCGACGACCATGTAGTAGAACGGGAAGAGGAACACGAACGCGCCCACCGCCAGCACGATTCCTCGAAGGATGTGCTGCTTACGACTCATGATTCGTCACCTCCGGCGATCTTGCGCTGGATCCAGGCGAGGATGAGGACACCGATCACGAGAATCACTCCGATCGCGGCCGCCGAGTCCGGCGAGCCCTGTTCGATGCCGCGCTGGTACATGAGCAGCACGGGGGAGGTCGAGGCGCCGTTGGGGCCACCTCCGCCGGTAAGCAGGTACGGCTCCGTGAAGAGGTTGGCACCTGTGACCGTCGAGAGCAGCAGCACCAGCACCGTTGCGGCTCGGACGCCGGGCACGGTGACCGAGAAGAAGCTCCGCACCTTGCCGGCTCCGTCCGTCGACGCTGCCTCGTAGAGTTCTGCGGACACGTTCTGCAGGGCGGCGAGGTAAAGCAGGATGAAGAAGCCGAGCTGCTTCCACGTGACGAACAGCGCGATCGTCGGCATGGCCCAGACGGAGTTGATCAGCCAGGAGGGCTTCGGCGCGAGCGGCCCGAGCAGCTGATTGACCAGCCCGCTGCCGCTGAACAGGAACAACCAGACTCCGACGACGGCGACGCTGGCGGTGACGTACGGCACGAAGTAGGACACCCGCAGGAAGGTGCGGAATCGCACGACCTTGTTCAGTGCCGTGGCGAGCACGAGAGAGAGCACGACCGTCAGCGGGACATTGATCAGGAGGAAGATGCCGACGTTCCCGAACGATCGGATCACGGCCGGGTCGGAAAGAACCTCCTGGAAGTTCGCGAGTCCGACGAAGGGTCGATCGACCTGCGCACCCGGTGCCGCGAAGAAGTAGTCGTGGAAGGACATCCAGAACGCGAACACCAGGGGGTACGCGAAGACGGCGATGACGAAGACGAGGTACGGCGCGCTGAAGAGAAGGCCGATCGGGTTTCTGCCCATGATCGGGCGGCGGCGCCGGGCGCCCCCGGCTGCCGGGAGGAACGTCCTCCCGGCAGCCGGCTTCTGTCGTGTGGACAGTGACATGGTTGAACTACTTCTGCCCAACCAGCTGGTTGATCTTGTCTGCCGCGCCGCTCAGGCTGGAGGTGATGTCACCGTCGCCGAAGATGACCGACTTGGAGTACGCATCCCGGAAGGCCTGCCAGACGGCCACCGAGTTCGAGACGCTGGGAACCTCGACCGTGCGCGAGGCCTGGTCGCCGAACTGCTTGTACGTGGGGTTGGCCGCGAAGTAGTCCGGGTAGACGGTGCTGAGGTCCTTGCGGAGCGGCATCTGGCCGGTCAGCTCCAGGAGCTTGCCGTCCTGCTTCTCGCTCGTCGCGAACTTCAGCACATCCCAGGCCGTGCCCGTGTTCTTGCAGGCAGAGAACAGGCCGACGTTCTTGGCGTCGCTGAAGGTGTGGGTCTCGTCGGCCGAGATGCCGGCGCTGGTCGGAACCGGAACCGCTCCCCAGTTCACCTTGCCCTTGTAGACCGAAACGGCCCACGGGCCGACGATCGACATGGCTGCCTGGCCATCCGCGAAGGAGTCGCCCTGGTACTGCTCCTTGCCGGCGAGACCCTCGGCGTACAGCGTCTTCCAGAACTTCGAAACCGCTTCTCCGTCCTTGTCGGCGAACGTCGCCTTGCCGTTTTCGACGAGCTGCTTGCCGCCGGATTCGGCCGCGTACAGCGGGTAGAAGTCGAACCAGCTCTGGTAGAACTCGCTGGTCGGCGACGGGTGGATGGCGTTCTCGGCGGCGCCGCTCTTGACGAGGGTGCGCGACGTGGCGAGGAACTCGTCGTAGGTGGCGAGCGACGGCTTCTCCGGGTCGAGGCCGGCCTTCTTGAAGAGGTCCTTGTTGTAGAAGATCATGACGGGGTTGGACTTCCAGGGCATCTGGTAGTACTTGCCGTCGGCGCTCTTGTACTGCGCGGCGGTGCCACCGCTGCGCTTCTCGATGTAGGCGGCGCCGCCCGGGAGGCTGGACAGGTCGACGAGGCCGCCCTGCTTCTGGAACTGCGGCACGGCGACCGGGGCCGTGTTGAAGATCAGGCAGGGCGCGTTTCCGGCGGTGATCGCAGCGCCGATCACTTCCTCGCTGCTCTTTCCGGCGGGGATCTCCTGCGCCTTGACCAGTTCCTTCGGGTGATCGGCGTTCCACGCCGCCACCATCTGCTTGCCCCAGGCGATTTCCGACTCGTTGTTCGAGTACCAGATCGTGATGGCACCGTGCTTGTCGGTGGCCGTGGTCCCGCCGCCGCCGCCGCTGCTGCAGGCGCCGAGCGCGAGGATCACGACTGCAGAGGCGGCCGTTGCGGCGAGGATTCGCCTGGTCGTTCGAGTGCTGAACATCGTTGTCTCCATTTCGTGGGATCGCAGCGGCTCTGCTGCGGGGCAAGTTCTTTAGCCGTTTGTGGGAACTGCGGCCGAGCCTCGAATGATGAGGCGGGCGGCGGGAAGGTCGACGTCGTCGGCCGTGCCGTTGTCCATCAGGCTGAGCAGCGTGCTGGCGGCTGCCCGGCCCCACACGACGGGCGTCGCGCTGACCGTCGTCAAGGGCGGGAAGATGTGGCGGGCGAAGTCGATGTCGTCGAAGCCCGTGATCGAGAGGTCCTCCGGCACGCGGATGCCCAGCTCAAGGGCGACGCCGAGTCCGGCGATCGCCATCGGGTCGTTGGCGAAAACAATCGCTGTCGGCGGGTTTTCCTGCGTGAGGAGCAGGCGGGTGGCATCCGCACCGGCTGCCATCGAGAAATCCGTTCCAATGATCTGCGCGGTCGGCAGGCCGGCGTCGTGCACGGCCTGGGCGAATGCTTCGCTCCGGCGACTGCCGTGCAGCAGGTTCAGGCTGCCGGCGACGTGCGCAATGCGCCGGTGCCCGAGCTGCGCGAGGTACCGCACCGATTCGGTGATGCCGGGGGTGTCGTCGATCGAGACCGCGGGGAACGGGCTCTCGACGTCGGGCCGGCCCAGGCTGACCGCCGGCAGGCCGAGCTTCGCGAGGAGGGGGATGCGCGGGTCGTTGCGGCGCAGGTCGCTGAGGAAAACGCCATCGACGCGGCCGTCCGCGACGAGAGTGCGATAGGTCTGCAGCTCCGTCTCTTCGTCGGGCACGAGGCTGAGCACGAGGGCGAGGCCCTGTGGGGCGAGGATGCTCTCCACGCCGGCGATGAAGGACGGGAAGAACGGGTCGGCGCTGAGCACCTCCGGGTCCCTGGCGATTACCAGCCCGAGCGCGAAGGCGCGCTTGGACGAGAGCATCCGTGCGCGGAGGGAGGGCCGCCAGCCCAGCTCACCGGCGACCTGGAGAATCCGCTGGCGGGTTTCGGGGGAGACTCCCGGGCGATCGTTGAGGGCGAAGGACACGAGGCCCTTGCTGACGCCGGCGCGCTTCGCGACATCGGCGATCGTCACCTTCTGCGTCTTCATGCGGCCTCCTCGTCGATCGCCATCCGGTTCGTCAGCCCGTGGGCTGAACCGGTTTAGTTCAACCTATACCGGTTAGTCCCGGTCGTCAACAACCGGTACCACACGGACGCGGCGGTCCGGCTTCGACGTGCTGTCAGGCGCCGTGCTGTGCGATGAGTAACACGTGGGCCAGGTTCTCGACCAGCGTGGGGGTTCCGAGCCGGGTTCGGCGTTGCCCGACGCCGACGACATCAACGGTCACGTTGTCGGTAATCCGCACCTCGGGCCGGGCGGGATCCCGAACGACCCAGTGGGATCCGGTGATCGTGTGGGTCAGGACATCGCCGTAGAACATGCCGATCTCGCGCGCGAGGCCTCGCGTCGATTCGGGAGCGGACCCGATCAGCCCGTCTACGAGCCGGAGGCCGGCCACGTTCCTGCCCAGCGTCGAGCCGCTGTCAGCGATGAGATCGCGAAGCGCGACATAGCCGCCGACATTCGTGATCGAACGGTCTTCCTCGAATGGCTCGTCGCTGCAATAGCTACCGAAACCGCGATCCGGGCCGGCAGGAAGCTCCTGCACAGGCTCCGGGCCTGAGTCTTTTCGTTCCATTCCTTCTCGTCCCCCGCTCTTACTCTGGTCGATTGCCGGGGGATTGGCAAGGAACCGCGAAGCCTTGTCGGGGGGCTGTCATCGCCATGGCCATGCTGACCCGGGACGCCGGCCGCGCGGAAGCGGGCGCGACCGACCTGATAATGAGAAGGCACGGCCCGCACATTGGAGACGCCACGCCCCCCGTACTCACCTTCCTCACCACCTTCCGCTTCGATCCCGTCGCGTTCGCCGGTCTCCTGGTCGCCGGTGGTCTCTACGCGGCCGGGATCCTTCGGACACGCCGCGCTGGGCGCCCATGGCCGTTGCTGCCGACCCTGGGCTTCTACCTGCTCGGCCTCGGCTCGTACGCCTGGGTGTCCTTCGGCTTCCTCGGCGCGTACAGCCAGGAGCTGCGCTGGGCGTTCACGACCCGGATCGCCCTGCTCCTGTTCGTGGTGCCAGCGCTTGTCGCCATCGGCCGGCCGGTGCAACTCGCCCGCAGGGTGCTCGGCGGGGCGTCCCTGCGCGTGGTCGAGCGGGTGCTGGGTTCCTGGTTCGTGCGCCTCGTGGGCAACGCGATCTTCGCCCCCGTGTTCGCGATCGCCGCGTTCCTCGTTTTCCTCACGCCGCTCGCCTTCGTGCTGCGCGACAGCCCCGTCGCCGCGGCAGGCCTGACGATCCTCGTGCCGCTGGCCGGGCTGCTGATGGTGCTGCCGATGTCCGCGCATGCCGGCACGCGCACGAGCCTGTTCATCACGGCCGAATTCATGCTCGCCTTCGTCGAGCTGGTGATGGATGCGATCCCCGGCATCCTGCTCCGGCTGAACGAGGCAGTGCTCGACCACGCCCCAGCCGTCCTCGGCTGGCACCAGGCCTGGTTTCCGTCGCCGCTGCACGACCAGCACCTCTCCGGTGACTTCCTCTGGTTCATCGCCGAGCTCGCCGACATCCCGGTGCTGATCATCCTGTTCCTGCGCTGGACACGCACCGACCGCCGGGAAGCCAGGCAGATGGACGACCTCACCGACGAGGAGATGGCGGCGCTGACCGCGGCGCATTTGGGCGTGCGCACCGGGCGGCCACCCGGCTCTTGATGGCGCGATGGCGCGGGCCTATGGTGACTGCACGATGGACTGGTTCAGTGCGGGCGACTACGAATTCGCGCGGCAGGTGCTGCAGCGCGGGGTCGCCGCCTGCTACCTGATCGGCTTCGTCGGGGCGATCAACCAATTCCCGGCGCTGCTCGGCGAACACGGCCTGCTTCCGGTGCCCCGTTTCGTGGCGCGCATCCGGTACCGGCAGTCCCCGAGCGTGTTCCACTGGCGGTACTCGGACCGGATGCTGCTGGGAATCGCCTGGTCAGGGGCCGCGGTGGCGGCATCCCTCATCGCCGGGCTGCCGCAGCTGGGGCCGCCGTGGCTGCCGATGCTCCTGTTCCTGCTGCTCTGGGCCGGGTACCTCTCGATCGTCAACGTGGGCCAGACGTTCTACTCGTTCGGCTGGGAGAGCCTGCTGGTCGAGGCCGGTTTCGTCGTCGCGTTCCTCGGCTCGAACGAGGTGGCACCACCCGTGACGATCATCTTCTTCCTCCGCTGGCTCGTCTTCCGCCTGGAGTTCGGCGCCGGCCTGATCAAGATCCGCGGCGGACGGGAGTGGCGCGACCTGACCGCGCTGTTCTACCACCACGAAACCCAGCCGATGCCGAACCCGGTGAGCTGGTTCGTGCACCACCTCCCGAAGTGGTTCCACCGCGGCGAGGTGCTCGGCAACCACGTCGTGCAGCTGGGCATGCCATTCTTCCTGTTCGCCCCGCAGCCCGTCGCATCCGTCGCCGCGACGATCGTGATCCTCACCCAGCTCTGGCTCGTGCTGACCGGCAATTTCGCCTGGCTGAACTGGATCACGATCGTGCTCGCGTTCGCCGCCGTCGACGACAACGCGTTCCGGTTCGTGTTCAGCGCGCTGCCGGCCGCCACGGAGACTCCGGAGGCGCCGCTCTGGTTCATGGTGGTCGTGCTCGCCGCCACCGCGTTCCTGCTCGTGCTCAGCTACCAGCCGGCCCGCAACCTGGTGTCGCGCCGCCAGCTGATGAACGCGAGCTTCAACCGGTACCACCTGGTGAACGCGTACGGCGCGTTCGGCACGGTCACCAAGGAACGCTTCGAAGTGATCGTGGAGGGCAGCGACGCCGCCGAACCGGGCGACGAATCGGCCTGGCGCGCCTACGAATTCAAGGGCAAGCCGGGCGACCCGAGGCGGATGCCCCGGCAGTTCGCGCCGTACCACCTGCGCCTCGACTGGCTGATGTGGTTTCTCGCGCTTGGCTCGCGGGACACGCGGTGGTTCGAGATGCTCATCGTGCGCCTGCTCGAGGGCGATCGGCCCACGCTCCGGCTGCTGCGGGTCAACCCTTTCCCGGACGATCCGCCGCGCTTCCTCCGCGCGCGGGTCTTCCTCTACCGGTACTCCACCCCGGCGGAGCGGCGAGCCACCCACGACTGGTGGGTGCGCTCCGAGGTCGGGCTGCTCGTCGCCCCGGTCTCCCTGGCCGGCCGCGCTCGTGCCTGACGTCAACGTGGTCGGCGCCGGACCGAACGGCCTCGCCGCGGCCGTGGTGTTCGCCCGGGCCGGCCTGAGCGTGCGCGTCACCGAGCGCGCTTCGGTGGCGGGCGGCGGCCTGCGCACGGCGGAGCTCACCCTGCCCGGGTACCGGCACGACATCTGCTCGGCCGTGCATCCGGCCGCGCTCGCCTCCCCGTTCTTCCGGGCTTTCGACCTGGCCGGCCGCGTCGCGTTCACCGCCCCCGACGTGTCGTACGCGCATCCGCTGGACGGCGGCCGGGCCGCCATCGCCTATCGCGACATCGACCGAACCTCCGACGGCCTGGGCCGGGACGGCCTGGCCTGGGCGAAGGTGTTCCAGCCGCTGCTCAACCGCCTGGAGGGGGTCGTCTCGTTCACCGGAAACCAGCTGCTCCGGTGGCCGGATGATCCGCGCGCCGTGCTGAGTTATGGGATGCGAGTGCTGCAGCTGGGTACGCTGCTTGGCCGGGCGGGCTTCCGGGAAACGGATGCGGCGGCGCTGTTCGCCGGGGTGGCCGCGCATGCCGCGGGGCGGCAGCCGTCGCTGGCCACCGCGGGGGCGGGCCTCCTGCTCGCCACGCAGGCCCACGCCAGCGGCTGGGGATATCCGGTGGGCGGGTCGCAGGCGATCGCCGACGCGATGGTCGCCGACTTCGAGGCGCACGGCGGCGTCCTCAGCCTCGACACGGAGGTGGCCGTGCCCGGCGACCTCGAGCCCGCGCGCGTGACCCTGCTGGACACCTCGCCGGCGTTCCTCGAGCGGTTCGCGGGCCCCGCCCTCCCGGCCGGCTATCGGAGGGCGCTGGGGCGCTACCGGTACGGGCCCGGCGTGGCCAAGGTCGACTTCGCCCTGTCCGGGCCGGTGCCGTGGCAGAACGCCGAGGTGGCCCTCGCGCCGACGGTGCACCTGGGCGGAAACCGGGCGGAGGTGGCCGCCGCGGAGGGGGCGGTGGCGCGCGGGCGGTTGCCGGAGCATCCGTTCGTGCTCGTGACCCAGCCGAGCGTGCTCGACGACACCCGGGCGCCCGCCGGGCACCAGGTGCTCTGGGCGTACACGCACGTGCCGCCGAACTCGGACGAGGACCTGACGGAGGCGATCGTGCGCCAGATCGAACGCTTCGCGCCCGGCTTCCGGGACACGATCCTCGCCTCGGCCGAGATCACGGCGCGGGGGATGGCCGACCATGACCCGAACTTCGTCGGCGGCGACATCCTCGGCGGTGCCGTCACCGTGCGGCAGCTGGTCAAACGGCCGGTCGTGTCGACCCGGCCCTGGAAGACGCCGGTGCCCGGCCTCTACCTGTGTTCGGCCTCGACGCCGCCGGGGCCGGCCGTGCACGGCATGAACGGCTGGTACGCGGCGACCCTCGCCCTCCGCGACGAGTTCGGCATCACCACCCCGCCCTCCCTCGCCCCTTGACCCCGCCCGTTTCGCTCCCACACATCCCTGGCTCGCCCAGGACGGGTGCCGACTACTCGTCGTCGGGGGCGGGGGGCTCGAAGCGGTCGATGCCGCGCAGGCGGTCGATGTCGCGGCGCTCCCGTTTGGTGGGTCGGCCGGCGCCGCGGTCCCGCATCGGCACGAGCGCGACCTCCTCGCGCGGCGGGGGCGGGGGAGTCTTGTCGACGAAGCACTCGGCGGCGACGGTCGCGCCAACGCGTTTGGAGACGATCCTGGAGACGACGAGGATGCGGTCGAAACCGGCTGTGCGTACCCGGATCTCGTCGCCGATGTGAACGGGCTGCGCGGCCTTGGCTCGGTCGCCGTTGACACGCACGTGGCCGGCGCGGCAGGCGGCCGTGGCGAGGGAACGGGTCTTGAACATCCGCACCGCCCAAGTCCAGCTGTCGACTCGCGCGGTCGTGACGGGGTCCATCCCACGACTCTACGGCTACCCGGCCGCCACCTCCCCCTCCGCGAAACTGCAGTTGTGGTCACTTCACGGCGCTCAGAACGACCACAAGTGCAGTTTCGCAAAAAGAGGAAGATGGAATCATGACTGCCAGCGGCGACGCGTGGGTGTACGGCCCCGACGGCCGCAGGTTCTGGGGACGCTTCGGGGCGGCCGGCCTGCTCGTGCATCACCGGGAACTCGGAGTGCTCCTGCAGCACCGCGCCGCGTGGAGCCATCTGGGCGACACCTGGGGTCTGCCCGGCGGGGCGCGCCACGAACACGAGAGCGCGTTCGAGGCCGCCATCCGCGAGGCAGGGGAGGAGGCCGGCGTGCCGGCGCACCTGCTGCAGGTGCAGTTCACCTCGGTGCTCGACCTCGGCTTCTGGTCGTACACGACCGTGGTCGTGACGGCCCTGGAGAGCTTCGAACCGGTCATCAGCGACGCGGAGAGCATCGCCCTGCGCTGGGTCGATCCGGCCGCGGTGGACGAACTCCCGCTGCACCCCGGGTTCGCCGAGAGCTGGCCGGCGCTCAGGGCTCGCCTCGGCTGATCCGGGCGCGAATTGCGCCTTTGTTCACCGGCTACCGTGGGGAACGGAGGAAACATGAACCTGGAACCGCTGTTCCTGAAGCTGGACCGGATCGCCGGGGGACGCGCGGTCGATTACACGATCTCCGAGGAGATGCGGGACCACCCGCAGACCCGGCGGGCGTTCGTCGCCATCGCCTGGCTGCTCGCGGCCGAGGTTGTGCTCGGCGTCGCCGCGGTCATCGTCGCCCTGCTGATCGCCCTCGCCGGCACCACCGTGCCCTTCGCCGTCTGGATGCGCGCCTTCGTCGTCCTGGCCATGACCATCACCCTCTTCTACTTCGCCTGGCGCGCGCAGAAGGGCTACTACTGGGCCTACTCGCGCCTGCGGCTCTTCAGCAAGATCTTCCCGGTCGTCACGCTCGTGATCGCGGCGATCCCCGGGCTGTACCCGCTATGGATGGTCACGGAGCAGATCCTGTTCAGCCTGATCATGATCGGCGTCGGGGATTACCTATCGACCGATCACATGCGCGAGGCGTTCCCGAAGCCGCCCAAGCGCTCCTGATCGCCAGCGGGCCTGATCACGAGCGGTCCTGATCACTCCCTGACGACGTCGCCGGGGGACTTGTCAGGGCGCCAGCCCCGCCAGGACGGCTGACGCAGCCGGCCGGCCGAGGTCCACTCGGCGAACTCGACCTCGCCGACCAGGGCAGGGCGCACCCAGTGGGCGTCCCTGGCGTCGGCCGCCGGGACATCCGCGAAGGGGCCGTCGGCGCGCGCGAGCGGTTCCAGCCGGGCCCGGATGTCGTCGAGGTCGCGGTCCCGGAAACCGGTGCCCACCCGCCCGACGTAGGTCAGGGAATCACCGTCGGGGATGCCCAGCAGCAGCGACCCGACCGTGCCGCCGCGACGGCCGTTGCCCGGGCGCCAGCCGCCGATCACGACCTCCTGCGTGCTGTGGTGCTTGATCTTGAGCCACGACCGGGAGCGGCGCCCCACCCGGTAGTCGCCGTCGATTTCCTTGGCGATGACGCCTTCGAGGCCGAGCTCGCGGCTGCTCCGGAAGGCCTCGGCGAAATCACCGTCGAACGCCGGCGGCACGTGCACGGCGCCCGACGACTCGACGATGTCCTCGAGAACCATGCGCCTGGCGGCATATGTCTGCCGCACGAGCGGTTCGCCATCCTGCTCGAGCACGTCGAACACCAGGTAGTTGACCGGCGTGGTCTTCATCGCCGCCTGCACCTCCGCGGGCGCAGTCAGGCCCATCCGGGCCTGCAGGCGGCCGAAATCCGGGCGCCCGGAGCGATCGAGCGCCACGATCTCCCCGTCGAGCACGGCCGAGTCGGCCAACACCCCGGCGCGCAGGGCATCCACGAGCTCCGGATAGGCGCCCGTCACCTCGTTGCCATTGCGCGTCAGCAGCCGCACGCTCCGCTCCGCGCCGGCGGTCGGCGCATCAGTGGGAGAGACATACGCGATCGCCCGGATGCCGTCCCATTTCATCTCGAACGCCCACTCCTCCTCCTCGCGGAGATCGGCCGCCGAGCCGAGGGTCGCGAGCATGGGGGAGTACGACGTGCGTGGCGCCGGCCGCGTCTTCTCGGTCACGGTCTCCGCCGAGGCCCGGGTGTTCCCGGCGGCCACCGGCTCGGGGCGGGCGGACGACGTCGGCTTCATGAGGTGGATGAGCCAGTTCTGCGGGTTCCCGTCCGGACCCCCGGTGCGGATGAGCGCAAAGCGGCGCACCCCGCCGAGGCCGCCGTCCGGCTCGCCGTGCAGCGTCACGATCACCTCGTCGCCCTGCCATTTCTCCAGCTCATAGTCGCCGCTGTCCCAGATGGAAACGGTGCCGGCGCCATATTCGCCGGCCGGAATGTCGCCCTCGAACGAGCCGTATTCGAGCGGGTGGTCCTCCGTCTGCACGGCGAGGTGGTTCTTCTTCGGGTCCGTCGGCACCCCGCGGGGCAGCGCCCAGGAGGCCAGCACGCCGTCGTGCTCGAGCCGGAAGTCGTGGTGCAGGCGGCGGGCGTGGTGCTCCTGGATGACGAATGACCGCCCGGTGGATGCTGCGGCCGGCGCCTCGGGGACGGGCTCAGGGGTGCGGGACTTGTCCCGTTTGCTGCGGTAGACGCCCAGCCGGTCCGTTCCGGCCGGTTCCGGGCGCCCGGCGGTCAAGCCGGCAAGCGGGTCATCGCGGCGCTTCATCCGCTGCATCACCTGCGTGTAGTCGAGGTGCTCCAGCCCCGGCGAGGCCAGCTCGCGCCAGGTGCGGGGCACGGCAACCATCGGCCGGAAGGTCCCGCGCAGGGAGTACGGCGTGATCGTCGTCTTCGCCGCGCTGTTCTGGCTCCAGTCGACGAAGACCTTGCCGGCGCGACTGGCCTTCCTCATCTCGCTGACGACGAGGTCGGGGTGATCCGCCTCGAGCGCCCGCGCCAGCTCGTGCGCGACATCCGACACCTGCTGGGAGGTGTAGCTGAGATCGAGCGCGGCGTAGAGATGGATGCCTTTGCTGCCGGAGGTCACCGGAATCGGGTCCAGCCCCATGTCGCGGAGGATGCCCCGGGCGAGGATGGCGACCTCGGCGACCGTGGCGAGGCTGACGCCCTCGCCCGGGTCGAGGTCGAGCACCATCCGGTCGGGGTTCCGAGGGGCGCCGTTCCGGCCGAACTGCCACTGCGGCACGTGGATCTCCAGCGCGGCGATCTGGCCCAGCCAGGTGAGTGTGGCCAGGTCGTTGACGAGCGGGTATTCGATGACCCGGTCCGTGTGCTGGATCAACCGACGTTTCACCCATTCCGGCGTCGACGAGTCGAGGTTCTTCTGGAAGAACACCGACCCGGGCGCCTCGGCGGTCCCGACCCCGTGCACCCACCTCTTGCGGGTCGCCGGTCGGTTCGCGGCGTGCGGGATCAGGATGTCGGCGATCGCGGCGTAGTACCCGAGTACGTCCGCCTTGGTGGTGCCGGTTTCGGGGTAGAGGATCTTGTCAAGGTTGGTGAGCGTGATCCGGTGGCCCCCGACGGTCACCACCTGCCTGGTCTCTGCCATGCCCACCAGCATGCTCTGGTCGGTGGGCCTTGGCTAGCCGGGCAGGGGCCGCCGGGTGTGTACTGGATGCATGAGATCGATCTGGAAGGGCGCGATCACCTTTGGGCTCGTCAACGTTCCCATCAAGGTCTACAGCGCGACGGAAGACCACGACATCGCGTTGCACCAGGTGCACGACGCGGATGGCGGGCGCATCAAGTACCAGCGCCGCTGCGAGGTCTGCGGCCGCGTCGTCGACTTCCAGCGCATCGGCAAGGCTTACGACGACGGCGAGAAGACGGTGATCCTCACCGAGGAGGACCTGAAGTCGCTGCCGGAGGAGCGCAGCCGCGACATCGACGTCGTCGAATTCGTGCCGAGCGACCAGCTCGACCCGATCATGTTCGAGCGCAGCTACTACCTCGAGCCCGACGGCAAGTCCGTCAAGGCCTACGAGTTGTTGCGGCGCACCCTCGAGGCGACCGACCGCACCGCGATCGTGCAGTTCGCCCTCAGACAGAAGACCCGCCTCGGCGCCCTCCGCGTGCGCGGTGACGTTCTCGTGCTCCAGTCCCTGCTCTGGGACGACGAAGTGCGGAAGGCCGCCTTCCCGGCGCTCGAGGAGCCGGCGACCGTCACGGCCAAGGAACTGGACATGGCGGCAGCCCTGGTCGAGTCCTTCGCCTCCGACTTCTCCCCGCAGGACTTCACCGACGAGTACCAGGCGCAACTGCGCCAGCTGATCGAAGCGAAACTGGAAAAGGGCGACGCGGTCGACACCGAAGCAACGTTCGGCCGGGAGGCCGCGGGCGAAGCGGAGGGCGGCGGCGAGGTGCTCGATCTGATGGAGGCGCTACGGCGCAGTGTCGAGCGGAGCCACGACAGCGGCAAGGCCACCGCGGGGAAACCGAAGAAGGCCGCTAAAACGGTAGGGTGACCGTGACAGCCCATCTCCGGGTCCCGTGGCAACGGCTGCACGATCGCTAGACTCTGGACTTGTGGCAGGGGCAGCGGGACACGAGGTCGGTTCGAGGGTGCTCACCCTGCCCAACCTGCTGAGCTTCCTCCGCCTCGCGCTGGTTCCCGTTTTCCTCGTGCTGATCGTGCAGGGCCACGACGCCTGGGCACTTCTCGTTCTGATCGTCTCCAGCACCACGGACTTCCTCGATGGCTTCCTGGCCAGGCGGCTGGGCCAGATCACCCGGCTGGGTCAGCTCCTCGATCCGGCGGCGGACCGGCTCTACATCTTCGCGGCGCTGATCGGGCTTGCCTCCCGCGAACTGGTGCCCTGGTGGATCGTCCTGGTCGTGGTGGGCAGGGACGTCTTCATGCTCGTGCTCGGGGTGGTCCTGGCGAACTTCGGATTCGGGCCACTTCCCGTGCACCTGCTCGGCAAGGTGGCCACCTTCTGCCTGTTCTACGCGCTGCCGATGATCATGCTCGGCCAGGCCTTCCCGATGCTGGCCTGGTGGTCACAACCGGTGGGCTGGGCGTTCGGCATCTGGGGTGCGTTCCTGTATTGGTGGGCGGGCATCATTTACGCCATCGAAACCGTGCGCGTGATTCGGTTGCCGCGGGCTTCAGCGCCCGTGCAATCCGATACGCTGGAACCCTAGGAGGTTTACGGTGGGGAATTCCGAAGAGACGCACGAGACAGAACGCAAGGCCGCGGCCGAGAACACCGATACGACGCGGACGTTCAGTCAGGGTTTTGCTGCCCACCTCGCCGCGAAGGATGCTGACGTCACGGCCGAGGAGCAGGAAGCCATCGCTGCTCTCCCCTCCGGATCTGCGCTTCTCATTGTGCGCCGCGGCCCGAACTGGGGCGCGCGTTTCCTGCTCGACGCCGACGTCACGAGCGTCGGCCGTCACCCCAACGCAGACATCTTCCTCGATGACGTCACCGTCTCCCGCCGCCACGCAGAGTTCCTGCGTCACGGCCGGCGGTTCGAGGTCAAGGACCTCGGATCCCTGAACGGTACCTACTTCGACGGCGAGCGGATCGAATCGGCCCGCCTGAACGACGGTGCCGAGGTCCAGGTCGGCAAATTCCGCCTCACTTTCTACGCCTCGCGGCTCGACCTCGCCCACCTGGCGAGCGAATAGTGCCAGCGTCCGCCGCCCGGGCCAGAGTCCCGGGTGCAGCGCCGCTACTGAGCATCGGCCAGGTTATGGCCAGGTTGACGCCGGAGTTCGCCGACCTCACGCCATCCAAACTCAGGTTCCTTGAGGAGCAGGGGCTCGTGTCGCCGGCTCGCACCGAATCCGGCTACCGCAAGTTCGGCGCGGGCGACCTGGATCGCCTTCGCCTCATCCTGTCCATGCAGCGGGACTACTACCTTCCGCTGAAGGTCATTCGCAGCTACCTCGACGACCTCGACGCGGGGCTTTCGCCCACGGTGCCTGGCGGGGCCGTGCCCGGCCCGACGATGCTCTCCGCGATGCGGCGACTGCGCCGTGAGGAGCTGCTCCGCGAGGCAGGCGCCTCCGCAGCGCTCATGCACGACGCCGTGGCGGCGTCGATCATCCTGCCCGCCGACTACTACGGCGAAGACGCCCTGCACGTGCTGCGGGCGCTCGTCGAACTGCAGCGCAGCGGCATCGAGCCGCGGCACCTGCGCGGCTTCCGCGGCGCCGCGGAACGTGAACTCGGCCTGATCGAGAGCGCCCTCGTGCCGCTGGCACGCCGGAAAGACGCGTCGAGCCGGGCAAAAGCCGCCGAAACGGCGGTCGAGATCGCCGGCCAGCTCGAGGTCATCCGCAGTTCCTTGATTCGCTCGGCCCTGGGTCGACTCACCAAGTAAGTCGTACACTGGGAGTGTCCCGGTTGCTCCTGAATCGGTCAGGCCGTGGACGGACACTTCGACACGCCGACCCGGTCTGACGGATGAGCCGCTGCTCTCGATAGCGTGGACACAGCGATCCGAAAGCGTCGCAGACAAACCCCCGAGAGGCATTGTATGAGTGAACTCAAGCCCCATGACGATTCTTCTCGCTACGGTCTCGGACTCCTCTTCACCGATGGCATGCCGGAGCTCGACCAGAATTCCGGCTACCGCGGTGCCGTTGCCGCTCGCGCCGCCGGCATCAGCTACCGCCAGCTCGACTACTGGGCACGCACCGAACTTGTCGAACCCACCGTTCGCGGTGCGGCCGGCTCCGGTTCGCAGCGCCTCTACGGATTCCGCGACATCCTCGTCCTCAAGCTCGTCAAACGCCTGCTCGACACCGGAATCTCCCTCCAGCAGATCCGCACCGCCGTGAACCAGTTGCGCGAGTCCGGCGTGAGCGATCTCGCCCAGACGACGCTCATGAGCGACGGGGCCAGCGTGTACCTGTGCACCTCGGACGACGAGGTCATCGATCTGGTCAGCCGGGGCCAGGGCGTGTTCGGCATCGCCGTTGGCAAGGTGCTCCGCGAGGTCGAGTCCAGCCTCGTCGAACTCGACACCCAGGCGGTTGACCCGGCGGACGAACTCGCCGCACGCCGCAGCACCCGCAAGATCTCCTAAACGCCAGGATCGCCTGCGCGCCAGGAGCGCCCAGACACGCCAGGCCTGTCGACCGAGCGACGCGCGGCGTAATACTGCGGCGCCGTCACCTGACGGCCTTCCCTGAGGTGGGGGAGACCTAGGTCGCGGCCCGTTCGGAGTATTCGCCGATGCGGGCGGTGCGCAGCACACGGTCCAGCAGCTGGTCGAAATACTGCGCCATCTCCTGGGCGCTGTCGCCCGGCCAGATGTGCAGGGGCTTCGCGGCGCCCTGCGCCTGCTGCAGCGACGTGCGCTCCGGCAGCTGCGGGCTGAGCACGAGCGGGCCGAACATGTCGCGGAGTTCCTTGATCCGGAACTGGTGCTCGACCGAGGCGGTGCGGGCCCGGTTGACGATGATCCCGAGTGGTTGGAGCCGGGGGCTGAGCCCACGGCGGATCTCTTCGATCGCGCGCAGCGCACGGTCAGCCGCCGCGACGGAGAACAGGCCGGGCTCGGTGACGACGGCGACCCGGTCGCTCGCCGCCCACGCCGTGCGGGTGAGGGCATTGAGCGAGGGAGCGCAGTCGATGAGTACGAGCTCGTATTCCTTCTCGACCGTGGAGAGGGCTTCCTCGAGCTTCCAGATGTCACGGATGCTGGGGTGCGGGCCGTCGAAATTGATCGCGGAGGGGCTGCCGATCATGACGTCGATCGTGCCCTGCCGGCCGCGCGTCCACCCGCTCGGGGCGATCGCGGCGCGTACGGTCTTTTCCTTGGGGGATGCGAGTACGTCGGCGACATTGAGGTGACCGGCGACCTGGATATCCATCCCCGTCGAGACGTCCGACTGGGGGTCGAGGTCGACCACAAGGGTGCGCACACCGCGGGCGAAGGCAGCAGAAGCAAGACCAAGGGTGACCGTGGTCTTTCCTACGCCTCCTTTGAGGGAGCTGACGCTAAGTACATGCACAAACAGCAACGTTACCTTCACTAGTCTTAGAGAACCTAACCGTTAGCTGTGTGCCGCTCCACGCTCGAAAGGTCTGAATGTTCACGAAAATCCTCGTCGCCAACCGTGGGGAGATCGCTATTCGCGCTTTCCGCGCGGCCTACGAACTCGGTGCAAAGACAGTCGCGGTGTTTCCTTTCGAGGATCGCAGCTCGCTGCATCGCCTGAAGGCCGATGAGGCCTACCAGATCGGCGAGCCGGGCCACCCGGTGCGCGCGTACCTGGACGTGAGCGAGATCATCCGGGTAGCCAAGGAGAGTGGCGCAGACGCCATCTACCCCGGCTACGGATTCCTCTCCGAGAACCCCGAACTCGCCGAGGCTGCTGCCGCGGCCGGGATCACGTTCATCGGCCCGGGCAAGAGCGTCCTGGAAATGGCCGGCAATAAGGTCACCGCCAAGGACCACGCGATCGCGGCCGGCGTGCCCGTACTCCAGTCCACCCGCCCCTCGCTCGACGTGGAGGAGCTCATCGGCCAGGCGGCCGAGATCGGTTTCCCCCTGTTCGCGAAGGCCGTCGCCGGCGGCGGCGGGCGCGGGATGCGCCGGGTCGACTCCGCGAAGGAGCTGCGCGGCTCCCTCGAAGAGGCCATGCGCGAGGCGCAGAGCGCCTTCGGCGATGCCACCATGTTCCTCGAGCAGGCGGTGCTGAGGCCTCGCCACATCGAGGTGCAGATCCTCGCCGACGCCACGGGGGAGACCGTGCACCTGTTCGAGCGAGACTGCTCCGTGCAGCGCCGGCACCAGAAGGTCATCGAGATCGCCCCGGCGCCCAACCTGAGCGACGAGATCCGCCAGCGCCTGTACAAGGACGCGATCGCGTTCGCGAAGTCGATCGGCTACGTCAACGCGGGCACGGTCGAGTTCCTTCTCGACACCGTCGGCGAACGCGCCGGCCAGCACGTGTTCATCGAAATGAACCCGCGCATCCAGGTCGAGCACACCGTCACGGAAGAAGTGACGGATGTCGACCTCGTGCAGTCGCAGATCCGCATCGCCGCGGGGGAGACCCTCGCCGAGCTCGGCCTCACCCAGGACAAGATCGCGCTGCGCGGCGTCGCCCTGCAGTGCCGGATCACGACGGAAGACCCGTCGGCGGGTTTCCGGCCCGACACGGGCCGGATCACCACCTACCGGTCGCCGGGCGGCGCCGGCATCCGGATGGACGGTGGCACGATCAACCCGGGCGCGCAGATCAGCCCGCACTTCGACTCCATGCTCGTCAAGCTCACCTGCCGCGGGCGCGACTACGCGGCCGCTGTCACCCGGTCCAAGCGCGCGCTGGCCGAGTTCCGCATCCGTGGCGTGTCCACGAACATCCCGTTCCTGCAGGCCGTGCTCGACGACCCCGGCTTCGCCGCCGGCGACCTGAGCACCTCCTTCATCGACGAACGGCCGGAACTGCTGCGCGGGCGGGTCTCCAAGGACCGCGGCACCAAGATCATCAACTGGCTCGCCGACGTCACGGTGAACCAGCCCAACGGCACGCCGGTGACCACCGTGCACCCGTCGATGAAACTGCCGAAGATCGACCTCAGCGAGCCAGCCCCCGCCGGGTCCCGCCAGCAGCTGCAGTTGCTCGGGCCGACCGGGTTCGCGAAGGCGCTCCGCGCCCAGACCGCCCTCGCGGTCACCGACACGACCTTCCGCGACGCGCACCAGTCGCTGCTCGCCACCCGGGTGCGCACGAGGGACCTCGTCGCCGCGGCACCCTACGTGGCCCGGCTGACCCCGCAGCTGCTCTCGGTCGAGGCGTGGGGCGGGGCGACGTACGACGTCGCGCTGCGCTTCCTCGGCGAGGACCCGTGGGAACGCCTGGCCGCCCTGCGTGAGGCGCTGCCCAACATCAACATCCAGATGCTGCTGCGCGGCCGCAACACGGTCGGCTACACGCCGTACCCGACCGAGGTGACCGACGCGTTCGTGCGGGAAGCCTCCGACACGGGCGTCGACATCTTCCGCATCTTCGACGCGCTCAACGACGTCTCCCAGATGCGCCCGGCGATCGACTCCGTGCTCGCGACCGGGACCTCGATCGCCGAGGTGGCCGTCTGCTACACCGGCGACCTGCTCGACCCGGCGGAGAACCTGTACACCCTGGACTACTACCTGCGACTTGCAGAGCAGATCGTGGAGTCCGGCGCGCACATCCTGGCGATCAAGGACATGGCCGGGCTGCTGCGCCCCTCGGCAGCCGAGAAGCTCGTCGCCGCATTCCGGGAACGCTTCGACCTGCCCGTTCACGTGCACACCCACGACACCCCGGGCGGACAGCTGGCGACGCTGCTCGCGGCAGCCCGCGCCGGCGCGGACGCCGTCGACGTGGCCAGCGCGTCGATGGCCGGCACCACCAGCCAGCCGTCGGCATCCTCCCTCGTCGCCGCGCTCGCCCACACGGAACGCGACACGGGCATCTCGCTGCAGAACGTGTCGGACCTGGAGCCGTACTGGGAGGCCGTGCGCCACGTCTACCACCCGTTCGAATCGGGCATTTCCGGCCCAACCGGGCGGGTCTACAAACACGAGATTCCCGGCGGGCAGCTGTCCAACCTGCGCACGCAGGCGGTCGCTCTCGGCCTGGCCGACCATTTTGAGCTGATCGAGGACATGTACGCCGCGGCGAACACCATCCTCGGCCGGGTGCCCAAGGTGACGCCCTCGTCGAAGGTCGTCGGCGACCTGGCCCTCTACCTCGCCGCAGTGCGCGCCGATCCGGCGGACTTCGCCGAGAACCCCGGCAACTACGACGTGCCGGACTCCGTGGTCGGCTTCATGGCCGGGGAGCTCGGCGACCTGCCGGGCGGCTGGCCCGAGCCTTTCCGCAGCAAGGTGCTTGCCGGCAAGACCATCCGGATCGGCGTCACCGAGATCACCGCGGAGGAGCGCGCAGCCCTCGGCGGCGACAGCCCCACCCGCCGGGCGATGCTCAACCAGCTGCTCTTCCCCGCGCCGACCCGCCAGTTCGAGCAGGTCCGCGAGCAGTACGGCGACCTCTCCGTGATCGACACCGTCGACTACCTCTACGGCCTCAGGCAGGGCGAGGAGCACGTCGTTGATATCGAGAAGGGCGTGCGGCTCTACGCCGGGCTCGAAGCCATCGGTGACGCCGACGACAAGGGCATGCGCACCGTGATGACCATCATCAACGGCCAGCTGCGACCAGTGTTCGTGCGCGACCGCAGCATCGCGGTCGTGACCAAGGCGGCGGAGAAGGCGGATGCCAACACGCCGGGCCAGGTCGCTGCTCCATTCTCGGGCGTGGTCACGCTGCAGGTCGAGGAGGGCGAGCACGTCAAGGCCGGCCAGAGCGTCGCCTCGATCGAAGCCATGAAGATGGAGGCGGCCATCACCTCACCCATCGAGGGCTTCATTGAACGCGTCGCCATCCCCAAGACCCAGCAGGTCGACGCCGGTGACCTGCTCGTGGTGGTGCGTCCGCGGTAGGATTGCCCCCGATCCACCCACGAGGAGACTGGTTTTTTGACAGATTCACGCACGGACGACGAGGGCGCCCTGGAGCGACCCTCCGTGAAACCCGCCGCCGAGACGGGCGGCGAGTACCATAGCGAGCTGCCTCCGCACACCGTTGAGAACCTTGCCGCCGCCCTCCCGGGGAGCCTGACCGGCCCGCTCAACCTGCCCGTTTCGCCCCCGCGGAGGAACGTCGGCGGACAATCCACCGTCTCGGTGAACGCACAGGCCGGCCCGCAGCCGACCACGCACACCATCGAGATCAGCACGCCGACCGTTCGCAATGACCGCGCGGCCGCCGAGGATGCCGCGGCACTGCAATCGCGCCGCGACCGGCTGCGCCCCGAGAGCGGCCCGTCCCCCGAGCCGGCCTCGATGCTGACCTCTGACCGGCTGCTCGAAGTCAACCGCAGGACCAGGCGCCCGCCGCGCGGCATCTGGAACCGTCTGCTCTACGACGCGACCCTGCACCTGGTGAACCTCGGCGACTCGGCCACGGTGCGCGCGCACGACGAAATGACCGAACGCATCCGCAAGAAGTTCGAGGGCGGCGCGCGGTTCGTTCCGATCCTCACCCGCAAGGGCGGGGTCGGCAAGACCACCGTCACGGCCCTGCTCGGGATGGCGCTGGCCGACGCGCGCGAGGACCGCATCATCGCCGTCGACGCCAACCCGGACCGCGGCACCCTCTCCGAGCGCGTGAGCCGGCAGACGAGGTCGACCGTCCGCGACGTGGTGACGAAGGCCGCATCCATCGGTGGTTTCACCGATTTCTCCGCCCTCGTCTCCCGCGACGAGACCCGGCTCGACATCCTCGCCTCCGACACCGACCCGCTCCTGTCTGAGGCGTTCGACGAAAACGACTACAACGTCGTGGCAGACCTGGCCGCCCGGTTCTACTCGATCGTGCTCACCGACTGCGGTACGGGCATCGTGCACTCGGTCATGCGCGCCACCCTGCAGCGGGCCGACTCGATCGTCATCGTCTCCGGCGGCAGCGTCGACGAGGCCAGACTGGCCTCCGAGACGCTGACCTGGCTCGAGGCCAACGGCTACGGTGCCCTCGTGCGCAACGCGATCGTCGCCCTCAACACCGCGACCCAGGGCACCAACCTGGTCAAGCTCGAGGAGATCGAGTCGCACTTCCGTTCCCGCGTGCGGGAGATCGTGCGCATCCCATACGACCCGCAGCTCGCAGCCGGCAGCGTCGTGTCCTACAAGGACCTTCGACCGATCACGCAACTGGCGGCCCGCACGCTCGCCGCCCTCGTCGTGGAGGGCCTGCCGGCCGACCGCAACGCATAACGATCACCACCCCGCACCAAGCATTGGAAATTCACTGTGCCCGAGCGCCAGATCCGACTCCTCGGAGACCCTGTCCTGAAAACCGTCTCTGACCCCATCGTCACCATCGACGACCGGGTGCGCGGCCTCGTCGATGACCTCGTCGACAGTGTCCGGCTTCCCGGCCGCGCCGGGGTCGCCGCCTCCCAGATCGGCGTGAACCTCCGAGCCTTCAGCTACAACATCGACGGCGAGATCGGTTACATCCTCAACCCGCACATCGTCGAGCTGTCAGGGGAGCCCGAACTCGTCAACGAAGGCTGCCTGTCGGTGCCCGGCCTGTGGTACCCGACGAAGCGGTTTCCCTTCGCCAGGGTCACCGGGATCGACCTTGACGGCAACCCGGTCGAGCTGTCGGGGACCGGCGTTATGGCGCAGGCGCTGCAGCACGAAACCGACCACCTCGACGGGCTGCTCTATCTTGACCGACTCGACAAGGAGAATCGCCGGGCGGCGATGAAGGAAGTCCGCGAGTCGGCCTGGTTCTAGTCGTCCACCGAACACAGTGTTCTGGCGCGACTCCGGAGCGCGAAAACAGGAATCCCGGCGCGGACAGGGCTGTTTCGTCCTGTATTCGGGCACGCACCGTTGATCCGTCCTGATTTCGGACCCAGGCCGGGCGCCCGGGGCGGTCCCTCCGCCGGGGTCGAACCCACAGACCCTGATCAGTCCCGAATGACCGTGTGGGCCTCGGTGACGACCGGGACCCCCGCATACATCGCCTCGATGGTGTCGGCGAAGTCCCTGAGGATGATGTCGCGCTTGATGCTGAGCTTCGGTGTCAGGTAACCGAGGTCCTCGGTGAGTTCGGTCGGCAGAACCGTGAACTTGCGGATTGACTCTGCCCTGGACACCCTCTCGTTGGCCTGGTCGACGGCGCGCTGCACCTCGGCGAGCACGGCTTTGTTGACGGATGCCTCGGCCAGGGACATCCCGGCGTCTTCCTTGTTGTTGTTCAACCAGACCGGGAGCATGTCCGGGTCGAGCGTGATCAGGGCCGCGATGAACGGCTTGCGGTCGCCGACGACGACGACCTGGCCGATCAGCGGGTTGGACCGAATCGGGCCTTCGAGGGCGGCCGGGGCGACGTTCTTGCCGCCGGCGGTGACGATGATCTCCTTCTTCCGCCCGGTGATGGTGAGGAAGCCGTCGGCGTCGAAGTCGCCGATGTCGCCGGTCTTGAGCCAGCCATCGTCGAACGTGGCGGCCGTGGCGGCGGGGTTCTTCCAGTACCCGGTGAAGACGTTGACGCCCTTGACCTCGATCTCGCCGTCGTCCATGACCCGCACAGACACGCCGGGCAGGGGCGGGCCAACGGTGCCGATCTTGGCCCTGGTGGCCAGGCTCACGGTCGCCGGCGCGGTGGTCTCGGTGAGGCCGTAGCCCTCCAGGATCACGATGCCCAGGCTGTGGAAAAAGTGGCCCAGGTGTGCGCCGAGCGGCGCGGAGCCGGAGACGGCGTACTTGACGTTGCCGCCCATCGCCCGGCGCAGCTTGCTGTAGACGAGCCGGTCGAACAGGGCGAACTTGATCTTCATTCCCAGCGGGATCGACTGGCCTGCCGCGAGTGCCTGCGAGTGCGCGACCGCGATTGCGGCGGCCGCCTCGAAGATCCTGCCCTTGCCGCCGGCTTCCGCCTTCTGCTCGGCCGAGTTGTACACCTTCTCGAACACGCGCGGAACGGCGAGCAGGAAGGTGGGCTTGAAGCTGCCCAGCGAGGGGAGCAGCTGCCGGGTGTCCGGCTGGTGGCCGACGCGCACGCCCGCGTGCACGCAGAGCACCGCGATGAACCGGGCGAAGATGTGCGCGGTCGTGATGAAGAGGAGGGTGGATGCGCCGTTCTCGTCGTTGAGCACCTCTTTGAGCGCGATCGCGGCGTTGCGCGAGGTCTCGACGAAGTTGGCGTGGGAGAGCACGCAGCCCTTGGGCCTGCCGGTGGAGCCGGACGTGTAGATGAGGGTGGCCATGTCGGAGGCGACGGCCAGGTTGCGACGTCGCTCGATTTCTTCGTCGGGCACGTTGGCGCCGCCGGCGACGAGCTTGTCGAGGTCGCCGAGGCCGATCTGCCAGACGGTCCGGATGCCGGGCAGCTCCGGGTGCACCTCGTCGAAGCGCGTGAAGTGGTCGGCGGTTTCGGCGATCACGGCCGTCGCATCCGAATCGCCGAGGATCCACTGAATCTGCGTCGGCGAACTCGTCTCGTACACCGGCACGAGCACCGCGCCGGCGAACCAGGTCGCGAAGTCGATGAGCGTCCACTCGTAGCGGGTCTTGCAGATCAGGCCGATCTTGTCGCCCGGCTGGATGCCGGCTGCGACGAGCCCCTTGGCAAGGGCGACGACCTGCCCGTGGAACTCCGCGGTGGTCACCGGCGCCCATCCGCCGTTCACCGGCAGGGAGAAGAGCACGGAATCCGGAGTCGCCCTGAGACGGTCGATCAGCAGATCGGTGACGTTTGCCTCCGGGTCGGCGGGGACAACGGCAGGCACATCGAACTGTTTCACGGCAACTCCTTTGGCACCGGTGGAGCGTTGCGGCCACTCATCCGCGGAAGCGTTGGTGAGCGGGAGTTTCGCCCGACGGCATTCTGGTTTACTACACTCTAGAGGGTGCCGCGGCAGCCCCTCCGGATGCTGCACCGCCGGTCATCCCCACCCCGCATGCTTTACCCGTACCGACGAAAGGCGCCCAGCCGTGCACGCCATTGGAATCGACATTGGTGGCACCAAAATCGCCGGTGCCCTTGTGGACGAGTTTGGAACGATCATCCGTTCCGATCGTCAGCCCACCTCCGCGGGCGATCCGCGCTCGATCGAAGACGCCGTCGTGGCCATGATCACGGGTCTCGCCGCGGGCGAGAAGGTGATCGCCGCCGGCGTCGCAGCGGCCGGGTTCATCGACGCCGCCCAGTCCACCGTCTACTACGCGCCCAACATCAACTGGCGCAACGAGCCGTTGCGCGAAAAGCTCGAGGCTCGCCTCGACCTCCCGATCATCATCGAAAACGACGCGAACGCGGCCGGCTGGGCCGAATTCTGCTTCGGCGCCGGCCGCCTCTACAGCGACATGGTCACACTGACCATCGGCACGGGCGTCGGCGGGGCGATCGTCTCCAACGACCGCCTGTTCCGCGGCGGGTTCGGTGTTGGTGCCGAACTCGGCCACCTGAGGGTCATCCCGAACGGGCTGCCCTGCGGCTGCGGCGCCCACGGCTGCATCGAACAGTACGGGTCGGGTCGCGCCCTGCTCCGCATCGCCAACGAATTCGCGGATGCCGGCGGCATCGGCCTCGGCCTCGCCTCGGCCAGGGAACGAGTCGGCAAGCTCACCGGCAAGGAGGTCGGCATTCTCATCGAGCAGGGCGACGGCGGCGCCCTGGCCGCCTTGCGACAGCTGGGAAGCGCGCTCGGGCAGGCCTGCGCCAGCCTCGCCGCGGTGCTCGACCCGCAGGTCTTCGTCTTCGGCGGGGGAGTCGCCTCGGCCGGGGAGTTGCTGCTGGAGCCGATCCGCGCCGCCTACCTCGAACACCTGCCGGCCAGGGGCTACCATCCAGAGGCCGAGTTCGCCACCGCCCAACTGGTCAACGACGCCGGGGTGGTCGGCGCCGCCGACCTCGCCCGCAAGCACGTCGTCGAGCAGTAGGCTTTCCCTGCGAGCGGAGGGAGCGAGCGATGTTCTATTGGTTCATGAAGAACATCGTGGTCGGTCCGCTGCTGCTCGGGCTCTTCCGGCCCTGGATCGTCGGCCTGGAGAACATCCCGAAAGAGGGCGGCGTCATCCTCGCCAGCAACCACCTCTCCTTCATCGATTCCGTTTTCCTCCCGCTGGTCGTGCCGAGGCGGGTCGTGTTCCTGGCCAAGAGCGAGTACTTCACCGGCAAGGGCCTGAAGGGATGGGCCACTCGGCAGTTCTTCAAGGCCACCGGCCAGATCCCCATCGACCGCTCCGGCGGCAAGGCCTCAGAGGACTCCCTGAACACGGGCCTGCGTGTGCTCGGGGCCGGCGGCGTGCTCGGCATCTATCCGGAGGGCACCCGCAGCCCTGACGCGAAGATGTACCGCGGCCGCACCGGCGTTGCCCGCATGGTGCTCGAGGCGGACGTGCTGATCGTTCCGGTCGCCATGATCGACACCGAGAAGGCCATGCCGACGGGCACCAGGCTGCCGAAGATTCGCCGCATCGGGATCGTCATCGGCAAACCGCTTGACTTCAGCCGGTTCGAGGGGATGGAGGGCGACCGCTTTGTGTTGCGTTCTGTGACAGACGAACTTATGTACGAACTGCGCCGCCTCAGTGCCCAGGAGTACGTCGACGTCTACGCGACGAGCGTGAAAGAGAAGCGCGCAAGCCTTTCGCGATAAGCTGCCAGAGGCGCTTTCATCGTTGAAACGCGCATCCCTCAGTGCATCACGGCCCGCTTTACATGCGCGCCACGAAGAGAAATCAAGGAATAGTCCCGTGGTAGACCCCACCGAACCCGTCGTCGTGGCAGATAAATCAGTCATCGCCGGTCTGGACTATTGGCGCACCCTTCCGATCAAGCAGCAGCCGGCCTGGCCCGACGCCGAGGCCGTCGCCGCGGCATCCGCCGAGCTGGCTACGCAGCCGCCGCTCGTCTTCGCCGGCGAGGTCGACATCCTGCGCGACCGGCTGGCCCAGGCCGCCCGCGGCGAGGCCTTCCTGCTGCAGGGCGGCGACTGTGCAGAGACCTTCAGCGGCGCCACCGCTGAACAGATCCGCAACCGGGTCAAGACCGTGCTGCAGATGGCCGTCGTGCTCACCTACGGCGCGTCGATGCCCGTCGTCAAGATGGGGCGGATGGCCGGCCAGTTCGCCAAGCCGCGCTCGAGCGATTTCGAGACCCGCGGCGAGGTGACCCTGCCTGCCTACCGCGGCGACATCGTCAACGGCTACGACTTCACCCCCGAGTCCCGCGAGGCCGACCCGGCCAGGCTCGTCAAGGGCTACCACACGGCAGCCTCCACACTGAACCTCATCCGGGCGTTCACCCAGGGTGGATTCGCCGACCTCCGCCAGGTGCACAGCTGGAACCAGGGCTTCGCGGCGAACCCGGCCAACCAGCGCTACGAGAAGCTGGCCAAGGAGATCGACCGCGCGATCAAGTTCATGATCGCCTGCGGGGCCGACTTCGAGGCGTTGCGGCGCACCGAGTTCTACACCAGCCACGAGGGCCTGCTGATGGACTACGAGCGCCCGATGACGCGCATCGACTCCCGCACGGGCACGCCGTACAACACCTCGGCGCACTTCGTCTGGATCGGGGAACGCACCCGCGACCTCGACGGCGCCCACGTCGACTTCCTCTCCCGGGTGCGCAACCCGATCGGTGTGAAGCTCGGCCCGTCCACGTCGGCCGACGACATGCTTCGCCTCGTCGACACCCTCGACCCCAACCGCGAACCCGGTCGGCTGACCTTCATCACCCGGATGGGCGCCGGCAAGATCCGGGATGCCCTGCCGCCCCTGCTCGAGGCGATCAAGGCCAGCGACGCGAACCCGCTCTGGGTCACCGACCCGATGCACGGCAACGGCGTGACCACGCCGACCGGCTACAAGACGCGTCGGTTCGATGACGTCGTCGACGAGGTCAAGGGCTTCTTCGAGGCCCACCGCGCGGTCGGAACGCACCCGGGCGGCATCCACGTGGAGCTCACCGGCGACGACGTTACCGAGTGCCTGGGTGGGTCGGAGCACATCGACGAGGCAGCCCTCGCGACCCGTTACGAGTCGCTCTGCGACCCGCGCCTCAACCACATGCAGTCGCTGGAACTCGCGTTCCTCGTGGCCGAGGAGCTCGCCGTCCGTTAGCCCGCGCGCCCTCAGCGAATTCGACGGAGATTTTCCCGAATATCGGTTGTTTTGCCTTGGCAACCCATCGATTCGGGCAAAATCTCCGTCGAATTCGTTAAGCCGGGACCGGTCGGCGGATGCCGTCGCCGAGCGCGGCCGGATCCCTCGCGACGGTACCCTCGCCGAGATTGACAGGTGCGGTCGAGATTGCCCGGCGTACCGGGGCATCTCGACCGGAACGGTCAATCTCGGCGAACGGCTTAGCCCGAGAAGGGGTTCGTCGGGCTGAGCGTGATCGTGCTGCCCTTGGGCGCGCTGGTGCCGGCGGACGGATTCGTCGACTCGACCTTGACGAAGGCCGCGATGGCGTCCGCGGTGGGGTTGTACTTGAGCTTGAAGCCGAGGTCGGTGAGGGCCTTCTTGCCCGCATTCCACTTCATGCCGACGACGTCGGGGACCTCGACCGGCTCCGGGCCGCGGGAGATGGTCAGCACGAGCTGGTCGCCGGTCCGGACGGGCCCGTCCTTGGTCGTCCTGGCCGTGATCACGTGGTCCTGCTCGATCGAGTCGCTGTAGCGTTCCTCGCCCGGCACGGCCGCGAGGCCCTTGGCCTTGAGGATCGCGGTGGCATCGGCGACGGTCTTGCCCGAGACATTCGGGATGTAGCCGAGCGAGACGACGAGGTCGACCTTCAGGCCTTCGAAGTAGGTGCCGCCCTTGGAGACGTTGCTGTGGTCGCTGCCGCGGCTCGCCGAGATGACCGTGCCGGCGGCGGCGGAGCCCTGGAACACGTGGTCCGTGGTACCGACGACCGCGTTTTGGGCCGTGATGGCCGACCTCGCGGCAGCCTCGGTCAGGCCGGCGAGGGCGGGGAGCTTGATCGGCTGACGGCCCTGCGACACGTTCACCGTGACGACGCTGTCCTTGGGCACCCGGGTTCCGGGGCCAGGGATCGTGCTCGTGACCAGCCCGGGGGCGATCGTGCTGCTGTACTCCTTGCCCGGCCTGGCCGTGAGTCCGACCTCGGCGAGGCGCGTGGTGGCCTTGTCCAGCGTGATGGAGCCGAGATGCGGGACGGCGATCTCCGAGCCAGGTCCGGCGCCGAAGTACCAGCCGGTGCCGCCGGCCAGGGCGGCGAGCAGCACGACGAGCGCGAACAGCCAGTAGCCCTTGCGCTTGCGCTTCTCGGCCTTGGCTGCCAGCAGGGTGCTGCTGTCCGGCTGGTGGTCTTTGACCTGGGCGAGCGGCTGCGCGCCGAGGATCTGGGTGGCCGCGTTCTCTGTGGTGGCGTTGAATCCGCTGGGCAGGATCATCGTCGACTGCATGGCCGTGTCCTGCGACGCCGGGCGCACGAGCTTGTCGACGTCGAGGAGCTGGTCGAGCATGACCTTCGCGTCGCGCGGGCGCTGCTCTGGATCGCGAGCCGTCGCCCAGAGCACGAGTTCGTCGAGTTCGTGGGGAACGGCCTGCACCTTGCTGCTCGGCATCGGCACGGTGTCGTTCGCGTGCTGGTAGGCGATCTGCATCGGGGCTTCGCCCACGTAGGGCTGCTCGCCGGTGAGCATTTCGAAGGTCATGATCCCGAGCGCGTAGATGTCGCTGCGGGCATCCGCGATGCCGCGGGTGACGAGTTCGGGGGAGAGGTAGGCGATCGTGCCGAGCAGGGCCTGGCCGGTCGCCGTGTTGTTGTTCGCCGCGCGGGCCAGTCCGAAGTCGCCGATCTTGATCCGGCCATCGTCGGCCAGCAGCACGTTCTCCGGTTTGAGGTCGCGGTGCACGATCCCGGCCTTGTGGGCCGCCGCCAGTCCGGAAAGCACGGCCGCGAGGATGTCCATGGTCTGCTCTGACGTGAGCCTGCCGTAGTCCTTGATCAGGTCGCGCAGGGTGATGCCGGGGAGGTATTCCATGACCAGGTAGGCCATGTCGGCGTCCTGGCCCTGGTCGTAGACGTTCACGACGTTCGGATGAGCCAGGCGGGCGGCGGAGCGCGCCTCCTGCACGAAGCGGGCCTTGAACGTGTTGTCGTCGGCCAGGTGGCCGTGCATGATCTTGATCGCGACGCGGCGCTCCAGGCGGAGGTCCGTGGCCAGGTAGACCGTGGCCATGCCGCCGCGGGCGATTCGGGAGCGCACCTGATAGCGGCCGTCAATCAGACGGCCGATCATCGGGTCGGTCGGGTTTTCGCTCACTCCCCGAGTCTAGGGAAGCGCAGGGCGAGTTCCCCGATAAAACACCGTGAGCGCAGTCTTTCCGGGTGATATCTCCGGGTGTTCGGGGGGTATGTGGGCAGATCAGCCGAGGTCGGCGAGCCAGGAGCGAGCGGAGACTTCCCACTTGGCGTAGTGGTTCGGATAGGCCGAGACCTGCACGGCCTGGGCGGCCTGGGTGAGCGTCATGGATTCCCAGCCTGGAATGTCGAGCAGCCCCCGGGTCTTGCCCGGATTGGGGTTGCCGGCGCCGCCGAAGAAGCAGCGGCTGGCGCGCACCGGGTCCATTACCTGCTCCACGGAACCCCAGCCGGCGCTCGGGCGCTGCTGGAACAGGCCGAGAGAGTCGCGGTCGCCGTGCTGCAGGTTGCGCAGCCCGGATTCCTGGGCGGCAGCGGCCAGCGCGACCACGAGGCCGTGATTGCTGACGCCGGCCTTTCGGCCCACCGCGACGATGGTTTCCGCGTTCTTGCGCATCTCGGCGCTCAGCGGGGTGATGGCGGGAATCTTCAGGACCTGGCCGGGGTAGATGATGCTCGACCAGCCGAGGCCGTTGGCGTCCAGGATGGCCTGCACCGACAGGTGGGCCCTGGCGGCGACGGTGCTGATGGTGTCGCCGCGGGCGATCGTGTACTCGGTCGCCGAGGCAGAGGGAACCGCGGCGGGCTTCGGAGCCGGGGCGGCCGCGGGCTCCGGTACCGACGCGGTCGAGGACGTCGGGTGGACCGTGTGCGGCAGGACGATCGCCTGGCCCGGGAAGATGATGCTGGCGTGGCCGAGGCCGTTCGCGCTGAGGACGGCGGCGGTGGACAGGCCGTGGGCCGCCGCGATGTCGCTGATGGTGTCGCCCGTGCGTACCTTGTAGCGGGTGATCTCGGCGGCGACCGTCTTTTTCGCGGGTACCACGGCGGGCGGGGCCGCCGCGGTGGTCAGGGTGAGCTTCTGGCCCGGAAAGATCAGCGAGGACCAGCCCAGGCCGTTGAGGGCGAGCACGGATGCGGTCGAGAGGCCGAATCGGCCGCTGATGCCGCTGATCGTGTCGCCTTCGACCACGACGTACTGGCTGGGCGCGACCCGGGCCGGCACACCCGCGTCGTGCGTCGGCGTCGGGATGGACGCCGGGAGATTGCTCTTGCTCTTGAGCGGTTTCTTCGCGATGGTGGCGGCATCCGCCGGGGACGCCAGGTTCAGCGACATGGCGATGGTGCTGATGATGACGATGGGGACGCTCGCCAGCAGGCCGCGAGAGCGGCAGGCTTCGAGGAAGGTCAGACGGCGGGGCGTGTCGCCCGGCACCGCGTCTGCCGCGGGGATACTGTTCGACTCAGCGGACATGGCCCTCCCGTTCGTTTGCGTATGCTCCCCAACGCTGGCATAGATAGGTACGAGAGTCAATCAACGTGACGGGTGTGGTTTGGGTTAATCGGTTGGAAACACGCCCGCCCGGAGTTTGTCGAGGGCCCCTATTCATGGGAGGCTTGAACCGTGACCGACTCGATTTCAGAGCAACAGTGGCTGACCATCCCCGACCTCGTTGACCAACTCCGTCTGACCCAGAGCCGCGTGCGGCAGCTCATCGACGACAAGCAACTTCTCGCCGTTCGTCGCAATGGCACCCTCCAGGTTCCCGCCGCCTTCATCAGGGACGGCGCTCCGCTGGCGGAGCTGCGCGGCACCCTGATCGTGCTGGGCGACGACGGATTCACCGACGAGCAGGCCATGGACTGGCTGCTCAGCGTGGACGACAGCCTGCGCACCTCCCCGATCGAGGCCCTGCGCGTCGGCCGCAAGGCCGAGGTTCGCCGGGTCGCGCAGGCGCTCGCCTAAGAACCAAAACGCGCGGCCTAGAACGCGCGGCGCGTCACCACCTCGGTGAGGGCGCGCAGCTGGGCCTGGGCGGCAAGGCTGATCGGGGCTGCCTCGAGCGCGGCGACCGCCTCTGCGACGTTGGCCGCGATAAGCGCCTCGATCCGGTCGACCGCTCCGCTGTCGATGATCGTCTGCTGCAGGGCCGCGATCTGGGCGGTGTCGAGCGCGGGGTCGCCGAGCAGGTCGTCGAGCATGCGCCGGGGACCGTCGTCCAGGGTCTCGCGCGCGAGCGCAACGAGAACGGTGCGCTTGCCTTCCCGGAGGTCGTCGCCGCTCGGCTTGCCCGTGACCGCCGCGTCGCCGAAGACGCCCAGGAGGTCGTCCCTCAACTGGTAGGCGATGCCGAGGGGAAGCCCGAACGATCGGAGCGCCTCGAGCTGGTCTTCGCTCGCGCCGGCGATCGCAGCTCCGATCACCAGCGGGGCCTGCACGCTGTACTTCGCGGACTTGTAGATGATGACCCGCAATGCGCGGTCGAGCAGTTCGGCCTCCGGCTGGGTCAGCCAGGCGCGTTCCTCGAGGATGTCCAGGTACTGGCCGGCCGTGACCTCTGTACGCATCCGGTTGAATTCGGCGCGGGCCAGTCGGGCCGCGCCCGCGTCAGGCGCGGCGGCCAGGCCCTCGTCGAGCAGTTCGTCGCTCCAGCCGAGCATGAGGTCGCCGAGGAGGATGGCGGCGGCGCGGCCGAAGTCGGCCTCGCTCCCGGCCCAGCCGTTCGCGCCATGCATGCCCTCGAAGAGCTTGTGGGCGGATGCCGCGCCACGGCGGGTGTCGGAGTTGTCGATGATGTCGTCGTGAACGAGCGCGGCGGCGTGGAAGATCTCGAGTGCCGCTGCCGCGGAGATGGCGGGGGAGAGGTCTTCGGCGCCCGCACCGGCGCTCTGCCAGCCCCAGTAACAGAACAGCGCCCGGAAGCGCTTGCCACCGCTGAGAAACTGCCGTGAGAAGTCCACGAAGGGAGTGAGATCCGGGCTGATCGAGGTCACAATTGGTATACGCGTAATGAGGAACTCGTCGATACGAGAATGAACCAGTTCAACGAGTCGAGTGCTTTCAGCCACGTGCCTAGCCTAGCCACCGGGGCGGGACTAGAATTAGGATTTAACCCCCGCTCGATCCCGTAATTGGAGGGAATGAGATGCCGCTTTCTGAGCAGGAGCAGCGACTCCTTGAAGAGATGGAGCGCAGCCTCTATCACAACGACGTTGATTTTGTGACGACCGTTGGTGTGTCGCGACTTCGACCCAACTACCGTTCCATCGCGCTCGGGGTGCTCCTCGCGGTCGCCGGCATCGGCGCGCTCATCGCGGGCGTCGCCCTGCACCAGTTGTGGCTCGGCATCCTCGGGTTCATCGTGATGTTCGCCGGCGTTCTCATCGCCATCAGCCCGGGCAAGTCGGCACAGGGCGTTCCGGAGGGCATGCCGAGCAATCGACCGTCCAGCCCACGCCGCGCCGACCACGGCTTCATGGACCGGCTGAACGACCGTTGGGACCGCCGCCAGGACGGCCAGCACTGACCTTCTCATATCGCCGGTCCCCACCGGTTTCGCCCCCTGCAGGGCCGATCATCCGATCGGCCCTTTTTTTGTGCCCGAAAACGCGCCGACGCGACCCGAATCGGGAATTTTCCCTCCACCGGCATTCATGCCGCCACTTCGGGGGTGATCTGGGCTATTTCCCCCAAATGCTGCGTCTTTTCTCGGTTCAGTGGTGGATAGTGGAGTAAAGTGGAGCAACACTCGGAACTGGGCCGGACGAGAAGGGGGGGGCGGATGTTTCTCGGCACCTATGCCCCCAAGCTCGACGACAAAGGCCGCATCATCCTTCCCGCAAAGTTCCGCGACGAACTGTCCACCGGCATCGTGATGACGCGCGGCCAGGAAAACTGCCTCTACGTCTTCACCACGCGGGAGTTCGAGGAACTGCACGACAAGATCCGCCAGGCGCCCATCACGAGCAAGCAGGGCCGCGACTTCCTCCGCGTCTTCCTCTCCGGAGCGAGCGCCGAGACGCCGGACAAGCAAAACCGGGTGACCATCCCCGCAAACCTGCGCGCCTACGCGGGCCTCGACCGCGAGCTCACCGTCATCGGTGCCGGCAGCCGAGTCGAAATCTGGGACAGCGAAGCCTGGGACACCTACCTCACCGAACAAGAGACCTCATTCGCCAACACGACGGAGGAGGTGATTCCGGGACTCTTCTAGCCCCTGGCGCCTGACTCCCAGCCGTTCATGCCTGACACACTTCCCCGGTGGCAGGAAAGAATGGATGGGGATCAGGAACCAGGAACCGGACCCGGCACACTATGGCCATCAACGACATCCACACCCCAGTCCTGCTCGAGCGCTGCATCGAGCTGCTCGCACCTGCCCTGCAGAAGCCCGGCGCCGTGCTCGTGGACGCCACCCTCGGCATGGGCGGGCACGCCGAAGCGCTGCTGCAGCGCTTCCCGGAGCTGGTCCTGGTCGGACTCGACCGCGACCTCGACGCCCTCGCGATCGCCGCGGAGCGGCTCAAGCCGTTCGGCGACCGCGTGCACCTCGTGCACACCGTGTACGACGGCATCCTGGACGCACTGGCCGGCCTCGGCATCGACGAGGTCGACGGCATCCTCTTCGACCTCGGCGTCTCCTCGCTGCAGATCGACCGGGTCGAGCGCGGTTTCTCCTACTCGAAGGATGCGCCGCTCGACATGCGCATGGACAGCACCTCCGACCTCACCGCCGAACGCATCCTCGCCGAGTACAGCGAGAAGGACCTGCGGCGCATCTTCAAGGAGTACGGCGAAGAGAAACTGTCGGCCCGCTACGCGAAGGCCATCGTCGACGCCCGCGAGGCCACTCCCTTCGTGCGGTCGGCCCAACTGGTCGAGGTCATCACGGCGGCCACACCGGTCGCCGTGCAGCGCATGGGGCACCCAGCCAAACGGGTTTTCCAGGCGCTGCGCATCGAGGTCAACCAGGAACTCGCCGTGCTTGAGCGGGCCATCCCGGCCGCCCTCGAGGCGGTCGCCGTCGGCGGACGCATCGTCGTCATGGCGTACCAGTCCCTCGAGGACCGGATCGTGAAGAAGGTGCTGGCCAAGGCGTCCAGCTCCAGCGCCCCGGCCGGGCTCCCGGTCGAACTCCCGGAGCACAAGCCGCTCTTCAAACTATTGATCCGTGGCGCCGAACTGGCCTCGGACGAAGAAAAAGCGCTCAACCCGCGCGCCACCCCCGTGCGGCTCCGTTCCGCCGAAAGAGTAAGGAGGGCCTGATGAGCGACAATCTCGCACGAGTGCTCCAGCCGGACGAGCTGGGCTTCCCGTCCACGGCCCGTCCGCAGGAGCGCCGCAATTTCGAGATCGTGCCCTCGGGCGCGCAGCGCCGTGCGCGACCGCGAATCGTCTACGCACTCACCGCAAGCGCCGGCATGGCCGCCGTCGTCGTCGCCCAGCTGCTCCTCAGCGTCGGGATCTCCCAGAGCGCCTACGAGATCTCCACGCTCCAGGCCAGCCAGGTCGAACTCGGACGCACCACGGAAAGCGTCACGGAGGACCTGGTCCGGGTCTCCTCACCGCAGAGCCTCGCCGCGAACGCCGAAGCGCTCGGCATGGTCAGCAACTCGAACCCGGTCTACCTGCGCCTGTCCGACGGCGCCGTGCTCGGCGCACCCAGCGCCGCCTCCGGCGCCGAGGGCGCAGCGGCCGGCCTCGTGCCGAACGCGCTGCTGGCGGGCCTCCCGCTGGTCACCGACCTGAACCGCGCCGGCGGCCAGGGCACCGGAATCTCCCGGAAGGCAACGGCCGACTCGTCGACATCCGCTCCGGTGACCCCTGCCGCAGCCCCTGAGCCCCCGCACGACGGCCTGCCGTCCCCGACCACGCGCTAAAAACACTCGGCCCCGGCCGCAGGAAGGATGTGACGGGTGCCGATTGACACGAGGCCGGGCAGCAACCGGTCGAGCAGGCGACGCGTCGCCGTCACGATCCTCACCCTCTTCGCCGTCATCGCCCTGTTCCTGGTCAAGCTCGTCGACATCCAGGTCGTGCGCGCCGACACCCTCAACGCCGAATCCCTGGGCAACCGCTCCGTCGAACAGACCGTGTACGCGGCCCGCGGTGACATCCTCGACTCGAAGGGCGTCGTACTTGCCGGGACGGTGATGCGCTACGACATCACCCTGTCACCGCGGAACGCCCAGGAGTTCACCCGCCGCGACGACGCCGGCAAGGTCGTCACCGTGACGGTCGCGCAGGCCGCCGCTGAACTGGGCGCGATCACCGGCCAGAGCGGCAACGACATCCTCGCGATTATCGCCAGGGCCCTCGCCGCTGACCCCAACTCGGATTTCGCGTACGTCGCCAAGAAGGTCAACGTCAACGCGTTGCGCGCGATCAAGGACCTGCACATCCCCTGGATCTACCCACGGTCGAACCCGAGCCGGGTCTACCCGAACGGAGCCGTCGCCGGCAACGTGGTCGGCTTCGTCTCCGCCGAGGGGAAGGCCCAGGCCGGCCTCGAGGTAGGGCAGGACGCCTGCCTCGCGAGCACGAACGGCGTGGAGACCTACGAAAAGGGCGCCGACGGCGTGCGGCTCCCCGGCAGCACCGTCGCGACGAAGCTGGCAGAGGACGGCGGCGATGTCGTCACCACGATCGATTCCGACCTGCAGTGGTACGTGCAGCAGGTGCTCGCCGGGCAGGCGAAGGCCACCGGCGCGGCGTGGGGCACCGTCGTGGTTCAGGAAGTGAAGACGGGAAAGCTCGTGGCCGTGGCCGACTACCCGTCCGTCGACCCGAACAACGTCAGCGGCACCAGGAACCCCAACGACCGTGGCTCCCGCGCCTTCACGGCCTCCTTCGAGCCGGGGTCGACGTTCAAGACGCTGACCATGGCATCCACTCTCGACGCCGGAACCGCGACGCTCAAGACCGGCGTCGTGGCCCCGTACCGGTACCTGCCGAAAATCGGCGGCAACATCAACGACAGCCACAACCACCCCGACGAGAAGCTCACCATGGCCGGTGTGCTGATCGAGTCCTCGAACACCGGCATGTCCAAGTTCGGCGAGAAGCTGTCCGCCCAGCAACGCTACGACTACATGACCAAGTTCGGGGTCGGCCAGACGACGGGGACCGGTTTCCCGCGCGAGGACCCCGGCATCCTGCACCCGTACAAGAACTGGGACCCGCAGACCGACTACGCCACCATGTTCGGACAGGGCCTCACCACCACGGCGGTGCAGGTTGCCAGCATCTACCAGACCCTCGCCAACGGTGGCGTGCGGATGCCGGTGCAACTGGTCGAGGGCTGCAAGCAGGCCGACGGCACCGTGACGCACAAGCCCGACACAACCGGCACCCGGGTCGTGTCGGCCGCCGCGGCGCGGGACAGTTCCAAGGTGCTCGAAATGGTTTACCAGAAGAGCTGGGTCGCGGCGAAGTGGCAGATCCCGGGGTACCGGGTAGCCTCGAAAACCGGCACCGCGCAGATGCCGAACGGCCACGGCGGCTACTCCCGCGGCTACCTCGTGTCCGTGTCCGGCTTCGCGCCGGCCGACGATCCGAAGTACGTCGTGTCGGTGAGCCTCGCGGATCCTGTTAAAATGAATACGTCTGCCGCATCGGCTCCGATCTTCCAGAAGGTCATGAGCCAGGCATTGAAAAAGTACCGGGCAATTCCCTCGGGCGCACCAGCACCCGACCTCCCTGCCAACTGGTAAGAAAGTGAGCCCCGTGACCGAACTGTCGCCCTCGGCGCTCCGACCCCAACATCCCCAGCCGCGGTCCCTCTCCGGCCTGGTGGACGAATTCCAACTCGATTTGCGCGGTGACATCGACGGCCTCGAAGTCACCGGCGTGAGCCTCGGCTCACGCAGCGTGCAGCCCGGCGACCTCTACGTCGGCGTGCCCGGCCGCAACATCCACGGTGCGTCGTACGCCGCCGGTGCGAAAGAATCCGGCGCCGTCGCCATCCTGACCGACGAGGCCGGGGCCCTGATCGCCGCCGGCAGCGGCCTGCCCGTTTTGGTGACCCCGGATGCCCGCGCGGCGCTGGGCGCCGTCGCCGCCTGGATCTACCGCACCGACGAGAACCCGGCCACGCTCTTCGCGGTGACCGGCACGAACGGCAAGACCAGCGTCGTGTACCTGCTCTTCGCCATCCTCACCCAGCTCGGCATCGTGTCCGGGCTCACCTCCACCGCCGAACGCCGGATCGGCGACCTTGCGGTGACCAGCGCGCTGACGACCCCCGAGGCCAGTGAACTGCACGCCCTGCTCGCCCGCATGCGCGAAGCCGAGGTGCGCGCCGTCGCCATCGAGGTCTCCGCGCAGGCGCTCAGCCGGCACCGCATCGACGGGCTCGTCTTCGACGTCGCCGGGTTCACCAACCTGAGCCACGACCACCTCGACGACTACGAGGCCATGGAGGACTACTTCCAGGCCAAGCTCGAACTCTTCCAGCCCGACCGCTCGCGCCGCGGCGTGGTCACGGTCGACTCGGAGTGGGGCCGCCGCATCGTCGACGAGTGCCGTATCCCGGTCACCACCCTCACCACCCGGCCCGACGTCGACGCCGACTGGCGCATGGTCATCGTCGAGGAGACGGCCCTGTACACCCGGTTCGCGCTCGAAGGCCCAGGAGGCCGTCGCCTGGAGACCCGCGTGCCGCTGCTCGGCTGGTACATGGCGGCCAACGCCGCCCTCGCCATCGTGCTGCTGGTCGAATCCGGCTTCGACCTCGAGGCGATCGCGCACACGCTCGACCGCGACGGCGGCATCGACGCGTACATCCCGGGGCGCGCTGAGCGCATTTCGGGGGAGCGCGGCCCGCTCGTCTACATCGACTACGGACACACGCCCGACGCATTCCTGAACACCCTCGACGCCATCCGCAAGACCACCGACGGCCGCCTGATCATGGTCTTCGGCGCCGACGGCGACCGCGACGCCACCAAACGAGCCGACATGGGCGCCATCGCGGCCCGCGGCGCCGACGTCGTCGTCGTCACCGATTTCCACCCGCGCTTCGAGGACCCGGCCGCGATTCGCACCACCCTGCTCGACGCCGCCAGGAAGGCCGTCCCCGGCGGCGAATTCCACGAGGTCCCCGACCCGCGAACCGCCTTCCGCACGGCGCTGTCGCTGGCGAAAGAGGGTGACGTCATCCTCTATGCCGGTCCCGGCCACGAGGACTACCACGAGGTGGCCGGCGTCAAGGTTCCCTACTCGGCCAGGGATGACGCCCGGCAGGCCCTCCGCGAAGCGGGGTGGCTGTAAATGATCGCCCTCACCCTCCGGGAGATCACCGAAGCCGTCGGCGGTGAGCTGCACCTCTCGGGGAGCGGGCTGACCGACGCATCCGTCATCGACGGGCCCGTGCAGACGGACTCCCGTGACATCGTGCCGGGAGGCATCTTCGTCGCCAAACCGGGCGAAGTCACCGACGGGCACCTCTTCGCCCCGACCGCGGTCGAACGGGGCGCCGCCCTCCTGCTCGTCGAACGCCTACTCGACCTGCCGGTCGCGCAGGTCGTCGTCGACGACGCCGTCGTCGCGCTCGGCGCCCTGGCCGCGCACGTCGTTGCGAAGGTACGCGCCGGCGGACGCCTGAAGATCGTCGGCGTCACCGGGTCCAACGGCAAGACCACGACCAAGAACCTGCTGCGGGCCGTGCTCGAGCGGGTCGGTCCGACCGTGGCAGCCAGGGGCTCCTTCAACAACCAGGTCGGCGCTCCGATGACCATGCTCGAACTCACCCAAGACACCGAGTTCCTCGTCGTCGAGATGGGCGCGAGCGGCGTCGGCGCCATCGCCAGGCTCGTGCGCCTGGTCCGTCCGGACATCGGCATCGTGCTCTCCGTCGGGCTGGCCCACGCCGGAGAATTCGGCAACATCGAAGCTACCGTCCGCGCCAAGGCCGAAATGGTCACCGAACTCCTGGGCACGGATGTCGCGGTGCTGAATGCCGACGACTCCCGCGTCGCCGGCATGGCCGACCAGACCAGCGCCCGCGTGCTGTGGTTCGGCCTGGGCGGCACCTCCGCCGTGCAGGCGAGCGACGTGCAGGCGAGCATGCGCGGCACCACCTTCACGCTGCAGCTCGCGTCCGGGGAACGCCGGACGGTCTCCTTCCGGGTGCTCGGCGAGCACCACGTGATGAACGCGCTGGCCGCCGCCGCGACGGCCGAGGTCCTCGGCGTCCCGATCGACGACATCGTGGCCGCCCTCGAATCCGTGCAGAAGGCCGAGCGCTGGCGGATGGAGGTGCTCGGTGGACGCGACGGCGTGACGATCATCAACGACGCGTACAACGCGAGCCCCGACTCGATGACCGCCGCGCTGAAGACCCTGGCCCAGATCAGGGAGCCCGGACAGCGCACCATCGCGGTGCTCGGCGAGATGGCCGAACTCGGCGACCTCGCCGGGGAAGAACACGACCGGATCGGCCTGATGGCGGTTCGGCTGAACATCTCCCAACTCGTCGTCGTGGGCGCCGCCGCCCGCCGCATGCACATCAGCACCATCAACGAAGGCTCGTGGGACGGTGAATCGGCATTCGTCGACACGCCGGACGCGGCCTACGAGCTGCTCCGCAGCTCGCTGAAACCGGGGGACACGGTGCTGGTGAAATCTTCGAACTCAGCCGGTCTGCGTTTCCTGGGCGATCGACTGGGAGAACTGTTTTCGTGAGAGCGCTACTGATCGCCGGAGCCATGTCGCTCGCATTCACCCTGTTCCTGACGCCGCTGTTCATCCGGCTGTTCAAGAAACTGGGCTGGGGGCAGTTCATCCGCGACGACGGACCCAAGAGCCACCACGCGAAGCGCGGCACCGCCACCATGGGCGGAATCGTCCTCATCCTCGGCGTGCTGATCAGCTATTGCTCCGCCAAACTGATCATGGGGGAGGCCCTGACGGCTTCCGCGCTGCTCGTGCTCTTCATGATGGTGGGCCTCGGCCTGGTTGGCTTCGTCGACGACTTCCTGAAGACCCGCAACCAGCGCAGTCTCGGGCTGGGCGGCTGGGCCAAGATCCTCGGGCAGGTCATCGTCGCCGCCAGCTTCGGCTGGCTGTCGCTGCAATTCCCCAACCGGAACGGCCTGACACCGGCCTCCACGCACATTTCGTTCATCCGCGACCTGCCGATCGACTTCATGAAGCTCGGCACCATCATCGGCATCGGGCTGTTCATCCTCTGGATCCTGGTGATCGTCACGGCCACCTCCAACGGCGTCAACGTCACGGACGGCCTCGACGGGCTCGCGACCGGTTCGTCGATCCTCTCGATCGGCTCCTTCGTCGTGATCGGTTTCTGGCAGTTCAACCAGTCGTGCACGCCGGGCGGCGCCGACGCGTCCGACGTCTACCGGTGCTACGGCATCCGTGACCCGCTCGACCTCGCCGTCGTCTCCGCGGCGATCGTCGGCGGCCTGATCGGCTTCCTCTGGTGGAACACCTCGCCGGCGAAGATCTTCCTCGGCGACACGGGCTCGCTGGCCATCGGCGGGGCCCTGGCCGCGCTGGCCATCCTCAGTCGCACCGAACTCCTGCTCGTGCTGATCGGTGGCCTGTTCGTCATGGAAGCCGGCTCCGTGGTCGTGCAGCGCGCCTACTTCAAGGTCACCAAGGGCAAACGCATCTTCCTGATGAGCCCGATCCACCATCACTTCGAGCTCAAGGGCTGGGCTGAGGTCACGGTGGTCGTGCGCTTCTGGATCATCGGCGGCCTGCTCGTGGCCGCCGGCGTCGGCTCCTTCTACCTCGAGTGGCTCTCGGCGGTTCCCCGGTGAACCGGCTCGACACCCTGACGAGCTGGCACGCTGACTGGTCGGGGCTGCGCGTTGCCGTGCTCGGACTCGGCGTCACCGGATTCGCCGCCGCCGACACGCTCGCCGAACTCGGCGCCGATGTGCTCGTCGTCGCCGGCGCCGCGCCCGATGAGCGCACAGGCCTCCTCGACGTGCTGGGCGTGCGCCTCGTGCGTACCGGGCAGGCCGACGTGCCGGCCGAACTGGCCAAGCACAAGCCGGACCTCGTCATCGCCTCGCCGGGCTTCCACCCCGACCACGCGCTGCTGCTCTGGGCTGCCGAGCAGGGCATCCCGGTCTGGGGCGACGTCGAACTCGCCTGGCGCCTGCGCGATAAGGTCGGCGCGCCCGCCGAATGGATCCTCGTCACCGGCACGAACGGCAAGACCACGACCGTGCAGCTCACGGCCACCATGCTGGCCGCCGCCGGCTTCCGCGTGGCTCCCTGCGGCAACATCGGCATCCCCGTGCTCGACGCCGTGCGCGACCCGCAGGGGTGGGACGTGCTCGTCGTCGAACTGTCCAGCTACCAGCTGCACCACCTGCCGCGCACCGGACCCGGCGCCCTGGTCCCGTGGGCGAGCGTCTGCCTCAACGTCGCCGACGACCACCTGGACTGGCACGGCTCAGCCGCCGCCTACCGGGACGCGAAATCCGTCGTGTACGCGAACACGCAGGTCGCCTGCGTGTACAACAAATCGGATACCGCCACCCTGCGGATGGTCGAGGACGCCGACGTGCAGGAGGGTGCGCGCGCGATCGGGTTCGGCCTCGGCGTGCCGGGGCCCAGCGAGTTCGGCATCGTCGACGGGATCCTCTGCGACCGGGCGTTCCTCGAGGACCGCTTCGAGCGGGCGATCGAGCTGACCACGGTTCCCGCGCTCGTGGACGCCGGACTGGCAGCCCCGCACGTCATCGCCAACGTGCTCGCAGCGAGTGCGCTCGCGCGCTCCTTCGGCGTTCCGGCCGAGACGATCGGCGCCGCCCTGGAGACCTTCCGCCTCGACGCCCACCGCATCGAGGTCGTGGCCATCGCCGGGGACATCCGTTGGGTCGACGACTCCAAGGCCACCAACGCCCACGCCGCCGACGCCTCACTCCGGGCCTTCGATTCCGTCGTCTGGCTGGTCGGCGGGCTGCTCAAGGGCGTCGACATCGACGAACTCGTCAAGAACCACGTTCCGCGCCTGCGCGGAGCCATCATCATCGGCGCGGATCGCGCCGCGTTGCGCGAGGCATTCCAGCGACACGCGCCGGCCCTGAGGGTCGTCGAGGTCGAAGCGGACGACACTGGACAGGTCATGCCGAACGCGGTCAGGTTCGCGGCCGAGGTGGCCGAAGCCGGCGACGTCGTCCTGCTCGCCCCGGCAGCCGCTTCGATGGACCAGTTTGCCGACTACGCAGAGCGGGGCAGGCTGTTCGCACAGGCCGTACACGAGTTTCTGGGAGGTTTGCCGGGTGACCAGTCCGCCTCGCACCGGCCCGCTTAACCCGGTCGGCCGTCCGGCCGCCCGACCCGCACCGGAACCGGCCGCAGAGCCCGGAGCCGCGGCGACGGCCCGCATCAACCTGGGCCGCGTGTTCAAGGCCGAGTCGACGAACTACTTCTTGCTGCTCGGCACGACGCTTTTCCTCGTGATCTTCGGACTCGTCATGGTGCTGTCCTCATCATCCGTCGACTCCTACCTCGCCGACGCCGGATTCTTCGGCGGACTCGTCCGGCAGGGCATCTTCGCGCTCGTCGGCGTGCCGCTGATGCTCCTGGTCAGCCGGGCGCCGGCCAGGTTCTGGGCGCGGGTCGCCTGGCCAACGCTCATCGTGTCCTGCCTGCTGCAGTGCCTCGTCGTGTTCACGCCCCTCGGCGTGACCGTCGCCGGCAACACGAACTGGTTGTCGCTCGGCAGCTTCCAGGTGCAGCCGTCGGAGGCCATCAAGATGGCCCTCGTGATCTGGCTCGGCATGATCCTGCAGAAGAAGAAAGACCACCTCGACGACTGGAAGCACGTGCTCATCCCGGTGTTCGGGGTGGGCGGCGGCGCCGTCATGCTCGTCATGATCGGCGGCGACCTCGGAACGGTCATGATCATGGCCGGGATCCTCTTCGGCGCGCTCTTCTTCGCCGGCGTGAAACTGCGGATGCTCGTGATCCCGCTCGTTGCCGGTTCCATCGCCGCGCTGGTGATCGCGCTGTCCAGCGCGAACCGGATGACTCGCATCATGAGCTTCGTCGGCAAGGGTTGCGATGAGATCAACGGCCAGATCTCGGCCGCCTGCTGGCAGCCGCTGCACGGCACCTGGGCCCTGGCCAACGGCGGCATCTTCGGGGTCGGCCTCGGTAACTCGAAGGCGAAATGGTCGTGGCTGCCGGCCGCGGACAACGACTACATCTTCGCCATCATCGGCGAGGAACTCGGGCTGATCGGCGCGATCGTCGTGCTGGGCATGTTCATCCTGCTGGCCTTCGCCTTCATCCGCATCATGGGCGCCGGCACCACCGTCCAGGTGAAGGTGACCACCGCGGCGGTCATGGTCTGGATCATCGGGCAGGCGCTCGTCAACATCGGGGTCGTGCTCGGGGTGTTCCCCGTGCTCGGCGTGCCACTGCCGCTCATCTCCGCCGGCGGCACGGCCCTGCTCACCACGCTCGTGGCCATCGGGATCGTGCTCTCCTTCGCGCGCGGCGACCAGGCGGAGGTCGACGCCTCGTGACCACCTACCTGCTGGCCGGCGGGGGAACCGCAGGCCACGTCAACCCGCTGCTCGCGGTCGCCGACGCCATCCGCGCCGCCGAGCCGGATGCCGTCGTGCTCGTGCTCGGCACCCAGGAGGGCCTCGAGGCCCGCCTCGTGCCCGCCAGGGGGTACGAGCTCGTCATCGTTCCCCGGGTCCCCTTCCCGCGGCGCCCGAACCGGCAGGCGTTGCGCTTCCTGCCGCGTTTCACCGGGGCGATCGCGCTGGTGACCGACGTCATCCGCTCACGCAAGGTCGACGTCGTCGTCGGTTTCGGCGGTTACGTCTCCACCCCGGCCTACCTCGCCGCCCGACGGGCCGGCGTCCCGATCGTCGTTCACGAAGCCAACGCCAGGCCCGGCCTCGCGAACAAGCTCGGCGCCTGGTTCACGGCCCACGTCGGCGTCGCCTTCCCCGGCACGCCCATCCGGCACGCCCACTTCGTCGGGATGCCGCTCCGCAGCGAAATCGAACACCTCGACCCTGCCGGCTCACGGCCGGAGGCGCTCGCCTTCTTCGGGCTCTCCGCCGACCGGCCCACCCTGCTGGTCACCGGCGGATCTCTCGGGGCCCGCCGCATCAACGCCACAATCGTCCAGTCGGCCGGCGCGTTCATCGACGCCGGCTGGCAGGTGCTGCACATCACGGGGGAGAAGGCGGAGGTCGCCGATCCCGGCCTCGAGCACTACCGGATGATCGCGTACTGCGACCGGATGGACCTCGCCCTCGCGGCAGCCGACTTCGTCGTCTCCCGGGCGGGCTCGGCGACGGTGAGCGAACTCAGCGCCCTTGGCATCCCCGCCGTGTACGCGCCGTACCCGGTCGGGAACGGCGAGCAGCGCTTCAACGCGGCCGGCGTCGTGGAGGCAGGCGGCGGCATCCTCGTCGACGACGCGGCCTTCCTCCCCGACTGGGTGCGGCGCGAGCTCGTGCCGCTGCTGGCCGACCGGGCCCGCGTTCGCACGATGGGCGCCCAAGCGGCATCCGTCGGCGTGCGCGACGGATCGGCACGGATGCTCGAGCTGATCCACCGCGCGCTCGCGTAACGTTGTTCCTGCACATGATTGTTTTCCCACAGAGAAGAGCGCAGCAGCCGTGATCAAGCCCGATCCCACCCTCATCGTTCCCGCCGACCTCGGAGCGGTGCATTTCGTGGGGATCGGCGGCTCCGGCATGAGCGGCATCGCGCGGCTCTTCCTCGACGCCGGCCACACCGTGACCGGCTCCGACGTGCGTGAGTCCGACAACGTGCTCGCCCTGCGCGCGCTCGGCGCACGCATTGCCATCGGCCACGCGGCCGTCAACGTCGGCGACGCCGACACGCTCGTGGTCACCGGCGCGCTCTGGCAGGACAACCCGGAGTACGTGCTGGCCCAGGAACGTGGGCTCCCGGTGCTGCACCGCTCGCAGGCCCTGGCCTGGCTGATCAAGCAGCATCGCCTCGTCTCGGTCGCCGGGGCGCACGGCAAGACCACCTCGACCGGCATGATCGTCACCGGACTGCTCGGCCTCGGACAGGACCCCAGCTTCGTCAACGGCGGCGTCATCGAGTCCCTCGGCGTCAGCTCCGCCAGCGGCTCCGACGACCTCTTCGTCGTCGAAGCCGACGAGTCGGACGGTTCCTTCCTCCTCTACAACACGGCCGTGGCGCTCATCACCAACGTCGACCCTGACCACCTCGACCACTACGGGTCGCTGGAGGCCTTCGAGGCCGCATTCGTCGAATTCGCCCGGAACGCGACCGAGTTCGTTGTCATCTCCTCCGACGACCCCGGCGCCGTGACCGTCACGGGGCAGCTCGCCGGCAAGCGCGTGATCACGTTCGGTGAGGATGCCGCGGCCGACGTCCGCGTGCACTCCGTCGTCACCGACGGCCCCGTCCGCTTCTCCGTGGCCTGGGCCGGCCAGGACTACTCCGCCACGCTCCGAATCCCCGGCAAGCACAACGCCATCAACGCGGCCGGCGCTTTCGCGGTGCTCGTCGGCCTCGGCTTCGAACCCGCAGCATCCCTCGAGGCCATCTCCGCTTTCGGTGGAACCGAACGACGCTTCGAACTGCACGGCACCGTCAACGGGGTCAGCGTCTACGACGACTACGCCCACCACCCGACCGAGGTCGCCGCCGCCCTCTCCGCCGCTCGCACCGTCGTCGGCACCGGCCGGATCATCGCCGTTCACCAGCCGCACCTCTACAGCCGCACCAAGCTGTTCGCGCAGGAGTTCGCCGACACGCTCGAGAAGCACGCCGATCAGACCATCGTGCTCGACGTGTACGGCGCCCGCGAAGACCCGGAGCCCGGCGTCACCGGCGCGCTCGTCGCCGACCGGTTCCAGGACCCGTCGCACGTCAAGTTCGTGCCCGACTGGCAGGAAGCAGCCGACTACCTGGCGTCCATCGCCCGGGAGGGCGACTTCGTCGTCACCCTCGGCTGCGGTGACGTCTACCGGATCGTTCCCCAGCTGCTCGACTCGCTGACCAGGGCGCGCGAAGCCAGCAGCGGGGCATGAAGCGGCCACAGGGCTTCGAACGCCCCGCCGCACCGCCGCCGGCCGCCACGTCCCGGCAACCTCGGTCGGCGCGGCCCACGCCGCCATCGCGACCGGCCGCATCCGCTCCGATCGGGACGAACACCGGGACCGGCAGCGAAGCGACCACCGAGCCGATCGCCGTCCAGCGGCACGACCCGTCGAGCATCGCGCCGGTGTTCCCGCTGCGGCGCCCGGACGATGCCGGCACGCCGGGATCCACGCCCGCCGTCCCCCCTGCCCTCACCCCGGCCGCCGCCCGCAAGCAACTGCGCGCGGCGAAGCGGGCCCGCAAGCAGTACGAGCGCGACGAGGTGCGCCGCTTCACCTGGCGCTCACGGCGTCGACGCAACACGTGGCTGGTGTCGTTCGGCGTGGTGGCGGGCCTGATCGCCTTCGTGCTCGCCGGGGCCTACTCACCGCTGATGGCCCTGCGCACGATCGACGTCGTCGGCGCGAAGCGGATCCCCGCGGCCGAGATCCGCGCGGCGCTGCATGACCAGCTGGGCACGCCCCTGCCGCTCATTGACTCCAGCACGGTCAGGAGCGAGCTCTCCCAGTTCCGGCTCATTCGCAGCTACGTCTCCGAAAACCGGCCGCCAGGGACGCTCGTCGTACGGATCATCGAACGGGAACCCATTGGCGTGATCCCGTTCAGGGCAGGTTTCCACCTCGTCGACGCCGCCGGCGTCGTAATCACGGCCAGCACCAAGCGACCGGGCGGGTATCCGGCCCTCGAAGCCGGAGCCGTCGGCAGCGCCGGTTTCCAGGCCGCCGCCGCCGTGGTCACCGCGCTCCCGCCCGCCATCCGGTCGAAGCTCCGCTCGGTGAGCGCTGCCACCAAGGACGACGTCACCCTCACCCTCGCCGGCGGCACCCGTGTGGTCTGGGGGAGCGAGGAGAAATCCGCCTACAAGGCGGTCGTTCTCGAAGCCCTCATGGTGGGCCACCCGGCCGGCGATGTCGGCGAATACGACGTCTCATCACCCGACAACGCGGTCGTGCGCTGACCGGTGTCATGCGGGGTCGCAAATCGGCCTTTATCTGGCCCGGGAAGGTCGATAGACGACCCCTCATCGGGCAGCACGCGGACGACCGCCGCATGCCCGGACCTGACCGGGGCCGGACACGCCGCGGAAGCTTGAAATTTCCGCTGATTCTTCGCGACACGCGGGCGCGCCTCCCCAAGGCGTCACGCGTCACACCTAACTTCGGAATTAGTAATTGCATACTCAGCATAACTTTAAACCTCGACTAGAGGTTGAGACTTCCACCGGAGGCCGGACGTGTCAAACAACCAGAATTACCTAGCCGTCATCAAGGTCGTCGGTATCGGCGGCGGCGGCGTCAATGCCGTCAACCGCATGATCGAACTCGGCCTCCGCGGGGTCGAGTTCATCGCCATCAATACGGATGCCCAGGCGCTGCTGATGAGCGACGCCGACGTGAAGCTTGACGTCGGCCGAGACCTCACCCGCGGGCTCGGCGCCGGCGCCGATCCAGAGGTCGGCCGACGCGCCGCCGAGGACCACGCCGAGGAGATCGAAGAGGCCCTGGCCGGGGCCGACATGGTCTTCGTCACGGCCGGCGAGGGAGGCGGAACGGGTACCGGTGGTGCCCCCGTCGTCGCCCGTATCGCCAAGTCCATCGGCGCCCTCACCATCGGTGTCGTCACGAAGCCGTTCGGCTTCGAGGGCAAGCGCCGCCAGGCGCAGGCGGAGACCGGCGTTGCCTCGCTGAAAAACGAGGTCGACACGCTCATCGTCGTGCCGAACGACCGCCTGCTGGAGATCAGCGACCGCGGCATCAGCATGCTCGAGGCCTTCGCGACCGCCGACCAGGTTCTCCTCGCCGGTGTGCAGGGCATTACGGACCTGATCACGACCCCCGGCCTGATCAACCTCGAC
>DHJB01000072.1:36855-37467 GCA_002404115.1 Microbacteriaceae bacterium UBA4731 | reverse complement strand
CGCCGGTTCGGCCCTGATGGGCATCGGCTCCGCCCGCGGCGCCGACCGCGCCATCAAGGCTGCAGAGCTCGCCGTTGCCTCACCGCTGCTCGAGGCATCGATCGACGGCGCGCACGGCGTGCTGCTCTCGATCCAGGGTGGCTCGAACCTCGGCATCTTCGAGATCAACGACGCCGCGCGCCTGGTCCAGGAAGCCGTTCACCCCGAAGCCAACATCATCTTCGGTGCGGTCATCGACGACACCCTCGGCGACGAGGTGCGGGTCACCGTCATCGCCGCCGGCTTCGACGGTGGAGAGCCGGGCGCCAAGGGCGTTGAGGTTCGGCGTGCCGACCTCGTCGCCGCAGGCATCGCGGCGGGTGCAGGCACCACTGCCGTCGGCAGCAGCGCCAACAGCGCCGGCACCAACGGCGGAACCCAGTCCTCCACGCAGTACGGGGACGAGCTCACCGGTTCCTCGGTCTGGTCCGGCGGCGAGTCCGCCGCGGGCGGAGCCCTCGCGGCCGACCCGGCCTTCGAAGAAGAGCCGGACGACCTGGACATCCCTGATTTCCTGAAGTAAGCCTGATTTCGTGCACACGGATTTCTTGAACACTGATTTCCTGAACACTG
>DHJB01000072.1:15533-36771 GCA_002404115.1 Microbacteriaceae bacterium UBA4731 | reverse complement strand
AACACTGATTTCCTGAACACTGATCTTCTGAACTGAGTACGACACGACAAACCTGGGGAGCGGCTGCGGTCGATGATGAACGAGCGGACGGGGCTGCCGGAACGGCTGGCTTCCGTGCGCGCGGGAATCGCCGAGGCCGCCAGGCTCGCCGGGCGCAACGTCGACGAGATCACGACGGTCGTGGTGACCAAGTTCCACCCGGTCTCGCTGATCGAGGAGCTCGCCGCGTTGGGCGTGCGCGACGTGGGGGAGAGCCGGCACCAGGAGGCCCAGGCGAAGGCGGCCGAGCTGGCGGCCCTCGACCTGACCTGGCACTTCGTCGGCCAGGTGCAGGGCAAGAAAGCCAGGCAGGTGCGTGCGTACGCCGACGTGATCCATTCGGTCGATCGTGCGTCGCTGGCGGCCGCCCTGGCCTCCGACCAATCGACCGTCGACTGCTTCATCCAGGTCAACCTGACGGATGATCCGGCCCGCGGCGGCGTCGATCCGGCCGGCCTCGAACCGCTCGTCGAGACCGTGCTGCACACGCCGGGACTGCGGCTGCTCGGCCTGATGGCCGTGGCACCGCTCGGCGCGGAGCCGCGCCGGTCCTTCGCCCGCGTGCGCGAACTGGCCGACCACGCGAGGCTGCTGGCGCCCGAGGCGACGTTCCTGTCGATGGGAATGTCCCAGGACTACGCCGACGCCATCGCCGAAGGGGCGACACACCTAAGAATTGGCACCGCAATCACCGGGAACCGCCCGGTTCACGGTTAATCTGGGGTCAGAAGCATCACCAACACGGAGGTCGAGATGTCCAACCCGCTCAAGAAAACCATGGTCTACCTGGGTCTGGCAGACGAAGAGCTGGAATACGACGAGCCCGCAGCATCCGCCGCCGTCTCCGCCGTTCCGCACCCGGCCGCACCGACCAACGGCGCTCAGAGCACCGCCGGCCGCGCGCCGGTGACACCGCTGCGCAAGACCTCCACCCCCAAGAATGTGGCTGCTTCCGAAATGAATGAAATCCTTACCGTCCACCCGCGTCAGTACCGCGACGCGCAGGTCATCGCCGAGTCGTTCCGCGATGGCATCCCGGTCATCATCAACCTGTCGCAGATGAGCGACGCCGACGCCCGGCGATTGATCGACTTCGCCAGCGGCCTCTCGCAGGGCCTCTACGGCAAGATCGAGCGGGTCACCGCCAAGGTCTTCCTGCTGTCGCCGTCGCACGTCGTTGTCTCCGGAGACAACGCCGCCGAGGACACCGACGCTGAGTCGTCCTTCTTCGCCCAGTCTTAGAATCAAGCGTGGTCGTCGTCTCGAATATCCTCTATTCCTTGTTCCTGCTGTACTTCTTCGTGCTCTGGGGGCGGTTCATCCTCGACCTCGTGCGGGGCGTGAACCGGTCCTGGCGGCCGCATGGATTCGCCCTCGTGCTGGTCGAAGCGGTTTACACCGTGACCGATCCGCCGCTGAAGTTCTTCCGGCGCATGCTTCCGCCGCTGAGTATCGGACCGATCGCGTTTGACTTCGGCTGGAGCCTCACCATGCTCTGCTGCATCGTCGGAATGTGGCTTGCGTCGGCGATTGGGGTGATTACGGCGTGAACGGACCGTACCCCCCAGTTGCGGCATGTACTCTTGATCGATGACGCTGCTAGCGTTACCTAAACGTTCAACACACTGTTCGCAATTGATTTAAAAGGGTGGGAAGCCATGGCGCTAACTCCGGAAGACGTAGTCAACAAGCGTTTCCAGTCGACCAAATTCCGAGAGGGATACGACCAGGACGAGGTTGATGACTTCCTCGATGAGGTCGTCGTCGAGCTGCGCCGCCTCACGCAGGAAAACGAGGAACTCCGTGCGAGCCTCGCCGGAGGCACCGGCCCACAGCCGGCCGTCGTCGCCGAAGCCGCCGCCGAGCCCGTCGCGGTCTCTGAGCCCGTCAAGGCGCCCGTCGTCGTGGCCGCTCCGGTCGCCGTTACCGAGTCGGTCGACGAGACCGCCGGAACCACCAACCTGCTCCAGCTGGCACGTCGCCTGCACGAGGAGCACGTCAAGGAGGGTGCAGAGAAGCGCGATGCGCTCATCGCGGAGGGCCACGCAACCGCGGCCCGCGTTATCGCCGAATCCGAAGCGAAGCAGCGTGCCCAGATCAACGTCCTCGACCAGGAGCGTTCTGCCCTCGAGACGAAGATCGAAGAGCTGCGTACCTTCGAGCGCGAGTACCGCCAGAAGCTGAAGAGCTACATTGAGGGCCAGCTGCGCGACCTCGACTCCGCCTCTCCGGTCGGCGTCGGTGTTGGCAGTGACTCCGGTAAGTCTTCGAAGCCGAGCTTCCAGGGCTTTGGCGCCTAAAGCCACAGCGAAGGTCAGCTTTAGCGCGCTCATCGTTCTGGCCCTCGTTGCCCTGGGCGGGTACGCGCTTGATCAACTCAGTAAGTTCCTCGTTGTCGAACGACTGACCGAGGGTGATGTCGTCCGGGTTCTGGGTGATGTGCTGCAACTGCACTTCGTCCGGAACCCGGGGGCAGCGTTTTCCCTTGCCAGCGGGATGACGTGGATATTCTCGATCATCGCGACCGGCGTGGTCGTGTTCATCGTCTGGTTCGCCGGTCGCATCCGCTCCCTCGCCTGGTCGGTGGTCTTCGGACTGCTGCTCGGCGGCGTGCTGGGCAACCTCACCGACCGCCTCCTCCGTGAGCCGGGCTTCGGTCTGGGACACGTCGTCGACTTCATCTCGACGCCGTGGCTGATCCCGGCCATCTACAACGTCGCCGACATGTGCATCGTGTCGAGCATGGCCATCTTCATGATCCTCACGATCCGCGGCGTCGGCCTCGACGGTCAGCGCGTCAACAGCGCCGACGCGCAGGCTGCGGTGACGGAGGTCGAGCCGGATGTCGAGCCGAACGGCTCGCCCGCGCCCGATTCGCCCGCGCAGATGGATGCCCCGGCCACCATCGTGCCGGTCGTCGCCGTGAAGCCCGCTCCCACCCAGATTGCGCCCTGACCCGACCATGGAAACACGTTCCCTTCCCCTGCCGGATGGCCTCGACGGCGTGCGCGTCGACGCCGGGCTCGCCCGGCTGTTCGGCTTCTCCCGCAGCCTCGCGGCCGAGATCGCCGAGGCCGGCGGAGTCACCCTCGACGGCGCCGTAGTCGGCAAGTCCGACCGGCTCCGTGCCGGCGCCTGGCTCGAGGTCAACTGGCAGCCCAAGGACGCGGTGCAGATCGTGCCGATCCCGGTGCCGGACCTGACCATCGTGCACGACGACGAGAGCATCGTCGTGATCAACAAACCCCCGGGCGTTGCCGCCCACCCGAGCGTCGGCTGGACCGGCCCGACGGTGCTCGGTGCGCTCTCCGCCGCCGGCTACCGCATCGCGACATCCGGCGCCGCCGAACGCGCCGGGATCGTGCAGCGGCTCGACGTCGGCACCAGCGGCCTGATGGTCGTCGCCAAGTCCGAGGCCGCCTACACGGCGCTCAAGCGGGCCTTCCACGACCGCGAGGTGGACAAGATCTACCACGCCGTCGTGCAGGGCCACCCAGACCCGCTCTCCGGCACGATCGAGGGACCGATCGGACGCCACCCGCGCTCCGACTGGAAATTCGCCGTCGTCGCCGGCGGCAAGCACTCCGTGACCCACTACGAGACCCTCGAGGCGTTCCCGTCGGCGTCGCTACTCGAGATCCACCTGGAGACCGGCCGCACGCACCAGATCCGCGTGCACATGGCGGCCCAGCGGCATCCGTGCGTCGGCGACGCCATGTATGGGGCCGACCCGTCGATTTCGGCCAGGCTCGGGCTCACCAGGCAGTGGCTGCACGCCACGCAGCTGTCGTTCGAACACCCGGACTCGCGGGAGCGCGTCACGTTCAACGCGCCGCACCCGCCGGACCTGGCGCACGCGCTCTCTGTCCTCCGCGGCGATTAAGCTGGAACACCACCACCAACGTATTCGGAGCAGTCGTGTCCCCTCAGGGTAGTTCGGGAGGCTCGAGTGATTCGTTCGTGCACCTCCATGTGCACAGCGAATACTCGATGCTGGATGGCGCAGCGCGGGTCAAACCGCTGATCGACGCAGCCGTCGAACAGGGCATGCCGGCCATCGCCGTCACCGACCACGGAAACGTTTTCGGCGCGTTCGATTTCTGGCGCACGGCCACAGAGGCCGGGATCAAACCGATAATCGGCACGGAGGCGTACATCACGCCGGGCACCGCCAGGGGAGACAAGACCCGGGTGAAGTGGGGCATCGGCAGCCAGAACCGCGACGATGTCGGCGGGAGCGGCGCGTACACCCACATGACCCTGCTCTCCGAGAACACCGAGGGCATGCACAACCTGTTCCGGCTGTCCTCCCGGGCGTCGCTCGAGGGCTACTACTTCAAGCCGCGCATGGACCGGGAGCTGCTCAGCCAGTACTCGACGGGCATCATCGCGACCACGGGGTGCGCCGGCGGCGAGGTACAGACGAGACTGCGGCTCGGCCAGTACGAGGAAGCGAAGAAGGCCGCGGCCGACTTCCGCGACATCTTCGGCCGCGAGAACTTCTTCTGCGAGGTCATGGACCACGGCATCGACGTCGAACGGCGCACGATGAGCGACCTGCTGCGCCTGGCCAAGGAGCTGGACCTGCCGCTCCTGGCCACGAACGACCTGCATTACACGCACGCCCACGACTCGACCGCGCACGCCGCCCTGCTCTGCGTGCAGTCCGCGTCGACCCTTGACGACCCGAACCGGTTCAAGTTCGACTCCGACGAGTTCTACCTCAAGTCCGCCGCGCAGATGCGGCACATCTTCCGCGACAACCCGGAGGCCTGCGACAACACGCTGCTGATCGCCGAGCGCGCCGACGTCAAGTTCAACACCTCGGCCAACTATATGCCCCGGTTCCCCGTGCCGGAAGGCGAGAACGAGGACAGCTGGTTCATCAAGGAGGTCGAGGCCGGACTGGTCCGGCGCTACCCCGACGGATTCTCCGACGCGGTGCGCAAGCAGGCCGACTACGAAGTCGGCGTCATCATCCAGATGGGCTTCCCCGGCTACTTCCTCGTCGTGGCCGACTTCATCAACTGGTCCAGGAGCCAGGGCATCCGGGTCGGCCCCGGCCGTGGCTCGGGCGCCGGATCGATGGTCGCCTACGCGATGGGGATCACCGACCTCGACCCGCTGCGGCACGGCCTCATCTTCGAGCGGTTCCTCAACCCCGACCGCGTCTCCATGCCCGACTTCGACGTCGACTTCGACGAGCGCCGGCGTGGTGAGGTCATCCGCTACGTCACCGAGAAATACGGCGACGAACGCGTCGCGCAGATCGTCACGTACGGCACGATCAAGGCCAAGCAGGCGCTGAAGGACTCCTCGCGGGTGCTCGGCTTCCCGTTCGGGATGGGCGACAAGCTCACCAAGGCGATGCCGCCGGCGATCATGGGCAAGGACGTGCCGCTGACCGGCATGTTCGACAAGGACCACCCGAGGTACCGGGAGGCAGCCGACTTCCGGGCGGTGATCGAGTCTGATCCGGAGGCGCGCACGGTCTTCGACACGGCCCTTGGGCTGGAGAACCTCAAGCGGCAGTGGGGCGTGCATGCGGCCGGCGTGATCATGTCGTCCGACCCGCTGATCGACATCATCCCGATCATGAAGCGCGAGGTCGACGGCCAGGTCGTCACCCAGTTCGACTACCCGGCGTGCGAGGCGCTCGGCCTGATCAAGATGGACTTCCTGGGGCTGCGCAACCTCACGATCATCGACGACACGCTCGACAACATCGAGGTCAACCGTGGCCACCGCCCGGTGCTCGAAGACCTCGAACTCGACGACACGCTCGCCTACGAGCTGCTCGCGCGCGGCGACACCCTCGGCGTGTTCCAGCTCGACGGCGGCCCGATGCGCTCGCTCCTGCGGCTGATGAAACCCGACAACTTCGAGGACATCTCCGCCGTCATCGCGCTCTACCGGCCGGGCCCCATGGGTGCGAATTCGCACACCAACTACGCGCTGCGCAAGACCGGCCAGCAGGAGATCGTGCCGATCCACAAGGAACTCGAAGTGGCCCTCGAGGACGTGATCGGCAACACGTACGGCCTGATCGTGTACCAGGAGCAGGTCATGTCGATCGCTCAGAAGCTCGCCGGGTTCTCCCTCGGCCAGGCCGACCTGTTGCGGCGCGCGATGGGCAAGAAGAAGAAGTCCGAGCTCGACAAGCAGTTCGAGGGCTTCTCCGCCGGCATGAAGGCCAACGGCTACTCGATGGATGCCGTCACCACGGTCTGGAACATCCTGCTCCCGTTCTCCGACTACGCCTTCAACAAGGCGCACTCGGCGGCCTACGGCGTGCTGTCCTACTGGACCGCGTACCTCAAGGCGCACTACCCGGCCGAGTACATGGCGGCCCTGCTGACCAGCGTCGGCGACGCGAGGGACAAGCTCGCCCTGTACCTCAACGAGTGCCGTCGCATGGGCATCCAGGTGCTCCCACCCGACGTGAACGAGTCGATCGGCTTCTTCGCGGCCGTCGGCACCGACATCCGGTTCGGGCTCGGGGCGGTTCGCAACGTCGGCTTTAACGTCGTCGACGCCATCCGCGCCGCCCGCGACGAGAAGGGACGCTTCGAGTCGTTCCACGACTTCCTGCGCAAGGTCCCGCTGCAGGTCGCCAACAAGCGCACCATCGAGTCCCTGGTCAAGGCCGGCGCGTTCGACTCGCTCGGCGCCACCCGGCGGGCAATGGTCGAGATCCACGAGGGCGCCGTCGAATCGGCCGTTAAGATCAAACGCGACGAAGTGCACGGCATGGTCGGGTTCGACTTCGACAGCCTCTTCGACAACCCGCAGGACACCGAGCAGGTGCCGGATCGGCCGGAGTGGAGCAAGAAGGAGAAGCTCGCCTTCGAACGCGACATGCTCGGCCTGTACGTGTCCGACCACCCGCTCGCCGGGCTGGAGATCCCGCTGGCCAAGCACGCCAGCACCTCCATCGCCGAACTCATCGCCTCCGAACAGGCCCAGGACGGAGACACCGTCACCATCGCCGGGCTGATCACGAGCGTGCAGCACCGCACGGCGAAGAAGTCCGGCAACCAGTACGGCATGATCCAGGTCGAAGACTTCGGCGGCGAAATCACGATCATGTTCATGGGCAAGGCGTACCAGGAGTTCACGCCGGACCTCGTCAACGACTCCATCGTCGTCGTGCGGGGACGCGTCAGCGTGCGCGACGACGGGATGAACCTGCACGCGTTCAGCCTGTTCGCGCCGGACCTCGGCCAGGGGTTCGAGACGGGGCCGCTGACGATCACCCTCAACGAGGCGAGGGCCACCACCGACACGGTAACCTCGCTCGGCGACGTGCTCAAGACCCACGGCGGCGACTCGGAGGTGCGGCTCAAGCTCGTCAAGGGCAACTCGGCGCGCGTTTTCGAGCTACCGTACCGGGTGAGGGTCAGCGCCGACCTGTTCGGCGAGCTGAAGAGCCTCCTCGGCCCGTACTGCCTCACCTAGTGCCGTAACGCCAGGGTTCACGCGAAGAAAGGCTCACCATGGCCCAACTGACCTACACCGGGATCACGTCGCTTGACGGTTACGTGGCGGACGAGAACGGCAACTTCGACTGGGCCGTGCCCGACGAAGAAGTGCACGGCTTCGTCAACGACCTCGAGCGGCCGGCCGGCACCTACCTCTACGGGCGCCGGATGTACGAGACGATGGTGTTCTGGGAAACCGCGCACACCCTCGCCGACCAGCCGCCCGTTGTGTACGACTTCGCGAGGATCTGGCAGGCGGCCGACAAGGTCGTGTACTCGAAGACTCTGCAGGCGGTGTCCAGCGCCCGCACGAGGATCGAGCGCGACTTCGACCCAGAAGCCATCCGGCGGCTGAAGACGGCAGCGGCGCGTGACATCACCCTGGGCGGCGCAGACCTCGCCGCACAGGCAATCACGGCCGGCCTGGTCGACGAGTACCGCCTGGTCGTCGCGCCCGTCGTGGTGGGAGGCGGCAAACGGTTCCTCCCGGGCGGCGTCCGGCTGAAGCTCGACCTGCTGGACGAGCGCCGTTTCGGCAATGGCATGGTCTACCTGCGCTACCGCCCCGCCGCCTGACGCGCCCTCCTCCTCCTCCTCCCCCTCCTCCTCCCCGCGAGACTGCACTCGTGGTCGTTATGCGGGCGTCGAAGCGACCACTACTGCGGGTTCGCGGGGGCGCGTTCGGTCGACGGGGCCGGCCGGTGGTGGCAGCCGGCACACCCTGGCGGGACCGCACCGACGCCGGAGGAAGCCGTCGTGGCCGAGGGCGAGCGCCGCAGTCTCCGCGCCGAACCACCTCGAGATTGACCGTTCCGGTCGAGATTGACCGGCACACCAGGCACTCTCGACCGCAGCGGTCAATCTCGGCGAGGAGCTAGACCGTCGCGCCCGGAACGCGGTAGGTGCGTTCGTGGTACAGCAGGGCCTCGTCGTCGACGCCGGCGCCGCCCTCCTCGATCTGCACCACGACGACGGCGTTGTTGTGCACCGGGATGCGCTGGATGATGCGCCCGACCATCCACGACGTCACGTCGTTGAGCACCGGCAGGCCGTGCGGCCCGACGTGCCAGTGGTCTCCCTCGAAGCGCTGTTCATTCGGGCCCGACATCTTCTCTGCAACGGCTCGATTGCGGGCACCGAGCAGGTGGATGACGACCCGGTCGCTCTCCACGATCGCCGGCCAGGCGCTGGCCGAGCGGGCCATGTTGAACGTGGCCAGGGGCGGGACGGCGGCGAGCGATGCGAGCGAGGTGGCCGTGAAGCCGACCGGGGTGCCGTCGCTCCGGAGCGCGGTGATCACCGCAACGCCGGCGGCGTGACGCCGGAACGCGTGCTTGAAGGCGGCGAGGTCGGCGGGCGCGTTCGGGTCACCCTCCAGGGAAGGGGCGGCGGGCTGGGGTGCGGTTATGTCGTCCATACGAGTGCGTCAATCTTCTCAGGCGTCACACTATTCCCGTGCGCCGGATGTTGGCGGTTAGGCTGTTCCCGCCATGATTCAGACAATTGACCTCAGAGGAACCCGGCCGACGCCGGCCGAACTGCTGGCCGCCGTGCCGCGCGCCCTCACCGACGTGACGTCGGCCAGCGACATTGCGGCCGAGCTGATCCACGACGTGCGAGCCAGGGGAGAAGCGGCGCTGCTCGACCAGGCCGAGCGCCTCGACCGGGTGCGCCCGGACCACGTCCGCGTGCCGCAAAGCCACATCGACGAGGCGCTGGCCGGGCTCGACCCTGCCGTTCGCACGGCCATCGAAGAGACGATTCGCCGGGTGCGACTCGCGAGCGCAGCCCAGGTCCCGGCGCGAGTCGACACGACGATCGCCGACGGCGCCGTCATCACCCAGCGCTGGCAACCGATCAACCGGGTCGGCCTGTACGTGCCGGGCGGCAAGGCCGTCTACCCGTCGAGCGTCGTCATGAACGTCGTGCCGGCGCAGGTGGCCGGCGTGTCATCGATCGCCCTCGCCTCGCCGCCGCAGAGCAACTTCGGCGGCCGCGTGCACCCCACCATCCTCGCCGTCGCCGGGCTGCTCGGCGTCGATGAGATCTATGCCATGGGCGGTGCCGGAGCGATCGGCGCCTTCGCCTACGGCGTCCCCGGCATCGGGCTCGACTCGGTGCAACTCGTCACCGGTCCAGGCAACGTCTACGTCGCCGCCGCCAAACGCCTGGTACGCGGCCAGGCCGGCATCGACGCCGAGGCCGGGCCCACCGACATCCTCGTCATCGCGGATGACGCGGCCGACCCCCTGCTCGTCGCGGCCGACCTGGTCAGCCAGGCCGAGCACGACGAACTCGCGGCGGCCGTGCTCGTCACCGACTCGACAGTGCTCGCCGACGCCGTCGAGGCGCGCCTGACCGAACTCGCGGCATCCACGACCCACAGCGAACGGGTGACCGCCTCCCTCAGCGGCCGGCAGTCGGCCATCGTGCTGGTCGACGACCTTGCCGCGGCCGCGGCGTTCAGCAACGCCTTCGGGCCGGAGCACCTGGAGATCCAGACGACGGACCCGGATGCCGTGCTCCAGTCGATCGAGAACGCCGGGGCGATCTTCCTCGGCCCGCATTCGCCCGTCAGCCTCGGCGACTACGCCGCCGGCTCCAACCACGTGCTGCCCACCGGCGGGCAGGCGCGCTTTTCCTCCGGACTCGGCGCGTACACGTTCCTCCGGCCCCAGCAGGTGGTGCGCTACAACCGGGACGCCCTGCGCGCCGTCGCCGGCCACATCGCGGCGCTGTCCCACGCCGAGGCTCTGCCGGCCCACGGCGACGCCGTCACGGCGCGGTTCGCGGGGGAGTAGCACCCTAGGGGCAACGGCCCCAGGCACAGCCGCACGACCCGATCACCGACACGATAGGCTGGAAGCACAATGTTCTGCCCGTTCTGTCGCCACCCGGACTCCCGAGTCATTGACTCACGCACGAGCGACGACGGACTTTCCATCCGCCGCCGGCGCCAGTGCCCGGAATGCGGACGCCGTTTCAGCACCACAGAGACCGCCAGCCTGAACGTGATCAAGCGCAGCGGCGTGGTCGAGCCGTTCAGCCGGGAGAAGATCGTCTCCGGCGTGCGCAAGGCATGCCAGGGCCGCCCGGTGACCGACTCCGACCTCGCACTGCTCGCGCAGAAGGTCGAAGAGACCGTGCGGCAGACCGGTGCCTCTCAGATCGACGCGAACGACATCGGCCTGGCCATCCTGGCGCCGCTGCGCGAACTCGACGAGGTGGCGTACCTGCGGTTCGCGAGCGTCTACCAGGCCTTCGATTCGCTGGAAGATTTCGAAGACGCCATCACCCAGCTGCGCGCCCAACACGGCGAACCGGAGGCAGGCATCCCCGCCCCGGCCGTCTCTGGCGAGCTGTAAGCGCCCGGCATGTACCCTCTCTTCTTCTCGCTCGTTCTCACCCGGCTCGACCCGGAACGCGCACACCACCTCGCCTTCGACGTGATCAGGGCGCTGCCGCGACTCGGGGTCGGCCGCCTCGTGCACCGGTTCACCAGGCCGCGGACCGACCTCAGCGTCGAGACGCTGGGCCTGCGTTTCGACTCGCCGTTCGGCCTCGCCGCCGGCTTCGACAAGGACGGCAAAGCGGTCATCGGCCTCGGCCGGCTCGGCTTCGGCCACATCGAGGTGGGCACCCTCACCGCCGTCGCGCAGCCCGGAAACCCGAAGCCGCGCCTGTTCCGGCTGATTCCCGACCGTGCGGTGATCAACCGGATGGGCTTCAACAACGGCGGAGCGAGCGCCGCGCGCTACCGTCTCGCCCGCGTGCGAGCCACGCCCGGCAGGCCGGTCCTCGGAATCAACATCGGCAAGAGCCGCGTCACCGCGGTCGAGGATGCCACCGCCGACTACCTCGTCAGCACGGCCATCCTCGCCCCCCTCGCTGACTACCTCGTGGTCAACGTGAGTTCGCCGAACACTCCCGGCCTGCGCGGGCTGCAGGAACTGGACCAGCTGGCACCGCTGCTCACGGCGGTCAAGGCCCGCGCCGGCGCCACCCCGCTGCTCGTGAAGATCGCCCCCGACCTGGCCGACGATGAGGTCACCCGCATCTCCCAGCTCGTCGTCGAGCTGGGACTCGACGGCATCATCGCCACGAACACGACGCTGTCCCGCGCCGGCCTCAAGACGGATGCCGCCACGGTCGCCGCCGCCGGCGCCGGCGGGCTCTCCGGGGCGCCGCTCGCCGAGCGCTCGCTCGCCGTGCTCCGGCTGATCCGCGCCACCGTGCCGCGCGAACTCTGCGTGATCTCCGTCGGCGGCGTCGAGACGGCCGAGCAGGTCGCTGAACGGCTGGCCGCCGGAGCCACGCTCGTGCAGGGCTACACGGCCTTCCTCTACCGCGGGCCGCTCTGGGCGCGCCAGATCAACCGCGGGCTCGACCGCCTGCTGCCCGGGCGACCCGCGCAGTAGCAATCGGCGCCGGCAGCCAGTGTCGGCAACCAGTGTCGGCAGCCAGTGCCGGCAGCCAGTGCCGGCAACCAGTGCCGGCAAACCCGCGAACGGGTCGGCCGGCTAGAGCAGGCCGCGCTCCGCGAGCTGGGTGCAGAGGCTCGCTCCGTCCGGCCCGTACACCCACGGCGCATCCTCGGTGCCGCGCACGGCATCCTGAGAGCGGCGGCCGGCCAGCACTGCCTCGCTCGGGGAGAGCTGTCGGATCGCGACGGCGGCCACGCTGCCGGGGAAGTCGCGCTGGAATTCGCTGTAGATCGCTTCGTCGTGCTGGCCGTCGTCGCCGACGAGGATCCAGCGGATCGCCGGGAACTCCACGGCGAGCCGGCGCAAGTTGGCCCGTTTGTGGTCGCGCCCGCTGCGGAACCAGCGGTCGTGGGTGGGTCCCCAGTCGGTGAGGAGCAGCGCGCCGGCCGGGTACAGGTTGCGGGAAAGGAACCGGGTCAGTGTCGGGGCGACGTTCCACGCCCCGGTGGAGAGGTAGATGACGGGCGCGCCGGGGATGGAGCCGGCGAGGCGGTCCAGCAGCACGGCCATGCCCGGCGTGGGAACCCGGGCGTGTTCGTCGAGCACGAAGGTGTTCCAGGCCGCCAGGAGCGGCCGGGGGAGGGTCGTCACCATGACGGTGTCGTCCACGTCGGAGATGATCCCGCGGTGCACGGTCGGGGCGACGATGAACAGGGGAGCCTCGACCGATGCCGACTTCTCGGTGTGCAGCAGAGCGACGTGCCAGCCCGGAGTGAGGGTGACCGGCACGACCGTGTCAACGACGCCGCCGCGATCCGCGCGCACGTGGTGGCTGGTCCCGTTGATCTCGATCGTGACCGTCACATCGTTGACGGGCACGCTCGTGAAGCTGCGCCAGCCGCGGATGCCGGCATCGCTGCCGCTGCTGCGGCGGCGCGGCTGCAGGGTCGTCGTTTCGACCGGGTGGGGTTTCGACAACAGCACGCGGCAGAGGATGCGCACCCAGCCGGTCGTCCCGTAGCCCGTGTACGGGATGACAATGGGCAGGTAGCCGCGCTTGCGGGCGAATCGCTCGCGCTTGTCGTGAAGCCAGTCTTCGGCGCGCGCCGCGCGGTGCATTATCGCGGCGGGCGTGCCCGCGGTCGGCGTTTCGGTGAAATCTGACACAGTCTCAGTCTGTCACGCGCCAGGCTGCGTCCGGTTCGGCGCTTACCCCCCTAGGATTGTCCCAATCGTCCAGGAGGAAAAGTGTCGCTTAGTGACCTCTTCGGTGATGAGTCAGCTGCCCCCAGCCAGCAGATTCGCACTGAGCCCATGCAGCAGCGCAGCGCTGCGCGCCTTTCCGCCCTGCTCGATGCCGCCGCCGCGGTCGTCGACGAGGTCGGGTTCGACCGCATCACAACGGCGATGGTGGCCGAGCGTGCCGGAGCGTCGATCGGCACGGTCTACCGCTACTACCCCGACCGGGTGGCCGTCCTGCACGCCCTGCGCGAGCGCGCGGTGCTGCGGTTCCGGCAGCGCGTCATCGAGGAACTGGGCATTCGCGCACCGGACACCTGGTGGGACGCCGTCGACTGCGCGGTCACCGCGTTCGTTGGCCTCTACCGTTCCGAAGCGGGATTCCGCATCCTGCACTTCGCCGACCGCGAGCGCGCGACCGACTCCGATGAGATCGAGTCCGGCTTCTTCGCCCGTCGGATGGCCGGCGTCCTCGCCGAAGAGTTCGGACTGCCCGCCGGTCCCGATCTGATCTTCCGACTCGAGATCACCGTCGAAATGGCGGATGCTCTCCTGTCGCGCGCCTTCCAGACGAACGCTCAGGGTGACGAGCGCTTCATCGCCGAGTGCCGCCGCATCATGCATGACTACCTCCTCGGCTACTACGGACCCAGCGTCGACGCGGCGTCGGCGGGCACGTCTCACGCGGAGGCACTCGCGCGCGCCCTGTAGGTCGCGCGTTTCCCGGGCCGCACACGCCGGCGCGGTAACGACCGCGTGTTACGCGCCACCCGGAAATTCCTGCAATCCGCTTTGCCTGCGGCTCCGAACAGTGGTTGGGTTGGCTATCTGGTTTGTGTTGATCCGACTTCACGCGAGGAAGGAGCCACTTCATGATCGAGTTCGACTCGGTGTCCAAGCAGTTCCCCGACGGGACGCTGGCCGTCGACGACTTCAGCCTGGTGCTCCCCTCGCGCAAGACCACGGTCCTGGTCGGATCCTCCGGCTCCGGTAAGACGACCCTGCTCCGGATGATCAACCGCATGATGGATCCCACGAGCGGCACGATCTCGATCGACGGCGTCGACATCGCAACGCTCGAACCGGTGAAACTGCGGCGCAGCATCGGCTACGTGATGCAGAACTCGGGGCTCCTGCCGCATCGGAAGGTCATCGACAACGTGGCCACCGTGCCGCTGCTGCGCGGCGTGCCCAAGAAGCAAGCCAGGGAGCGCGCCCTCGCCCTGCTCGACACCGTTGGCCTGGACCGGTCCCTGGCCGTCCGGTACCCGAGCCAGCTCTCCGGCGGCCAGCAGCAGCGCGTGGGCGTGGCGCGCGGCCTCGCCGTCGACCCCAACATCCTGCTCATGGACGAGCCGTTCGGCGCGGTCGACCCGATCGTGCGCGCCGAGCTGCAGCAGGAGCTGATCCGGCTCCAGCGTGAGCTCGGCAAGACCGTGGTGTTCGTCACGCACGACATCGAGGAGGCGTTCCTGCTCGGCGACCAGGTCGTCATCCTCCGCCAGGGCGGCAAGATCGCCCAGGTCGGCTCCCCGGCCGAGATCCTGGCCAACCCGGCCGACGAGTTCGTCGCGAGCTTCGTCGGCGCCGACCGAGGCAAGCGCGCGCTGCACGTCGAGACCCGCGACGGAGGCGATGTGCTCGTCGACAGCGACGGGCGCCTCGCCGGGGTGTTGATCGGTGGCGCCTCGCAGGCAACCAAGGCCGACCCGGCAGCGGGTCAGGGTGCTCCGGCGCAGGGTGGTGATCCGCGGTGAACTGGATTTGGTCGAATCTCGACCTCATCCGGGATCGCACCCTCGATCACCTTCTCCTCAGCGCGCCCCCGATCATCCTCAGTTTCTTCATCGCGCTCCCGCTCGGCTGGCTCGCGAACCGCTACCGGGTGAGCCGCGGCGTCATCCTCACCGCGAGCGGCCTGCTGTACGCGGTGCCGTCGCTGCCGCTGCTCATCGTTCTGCCGATCATCGTGGGTGTGGAGACCAGGTCGCCGCTGAACCTGATCGTCGCCCTGACGCTCTACGGCGTTGCGCTGATGGTGCGCGTGGTCGCGGACGGCCTGGTCTCGGTTGACGCGGATGTCCGGCAGTCCGCGACCGCCGTCGGCTTCTCCGGCTGGAGCGGGTTCTGGCAGGTCGAACTCCCGCTGTCCGGCCCGGTGCTCCTCGCCGGGATCCGCGTGGTCGCCGTGAGCACCGTGAGCCTCGCGACCGTGGGCGCCGTGATCGGGGTGCAAAGCCTCGGCAGCCTGTTCACCGACGGGTTCCAGCGGGGCATCCAGGCCGAGATCATCGCCGGCATCGTGACCACGGTTCTCCTGGCCCTCATCCTTGACGGGCTGCTCGTCGCCCTGGGCCGCCTCGCGATGCCCTGGGCCCGGCCCTCGCGCGGTGGCCGCGCCGTCGCGCGGCCCCGCACGGTCGTGCCGGCGCGCGCGGCCCTGGAGGCAGCCGAATGAGTTTCTTCCTCGATGCCTTGCGCTGGATCCTCGACCCGGCCAATTATGCCGGTGCCGGCTCGATTCCGACCCGCCTGCTCGAGCACGTCGTTTTCACATTCGCCACGCTCCTGTTGGCCTCGGTCGTCGCCATCCCGCTCGGCTTCGTCATCGGCCACACCGGCCGCGGCCGCGGGCTGGCGGTCGCCTCATCCGGTGGGCTGCGCGCCATTCCGACGCTCGGCCTGCTGACCCTGGTCGGCCTGTGGGTGGGGATCGGGCTGGAGGCGCCGTATGTCGCGCTCACGGTGCTGGCGATCCCGCCGATCCTGGCCGGCGCGTACGCCGGGTTCGAAGCGATCGATCGCAGCACCATCGACGCGGCGCGCGCCGTCGGAATGTCCGAGGGGCAGATCGTGCGCAAGGTGGAGGTCCCGCTGGGGCTGCCGCTGCTGATCGGCGGGCTCCGTTCGGCGGCCCTGCAGGTGGTGGCCACGGCCACGCTTGCCGCGTATGTTGCCGACTTCGGCCTCGGCCGCTACCTGATCGCCGGGCTCAAGACCCGCGACTACGCCCAGATGCTCGGCGGATCGATCCTCGTGATCCTGCTCGCGCTGATCCTGGAGGGTACCTTCGCCCTCATCCAGAGATTTGTCGTTCCACGGGGTGTCCTCGCCGGGCGCCCCACGGCTGTCCGGGCCGGATCAACCCGATCGCGCCCGGTGATGGTATCCACCATCGAGGAAGGAAAACAGTAATGTACACAGCAAGAAAAGGCCGACTCGCGGCAATCGCCGCCGTCGCGGTCGGGGCCGTCGTCGCCCTGGCAGGGTGCGCATCCGGAAACCCGCTGGGTGGCGAAACGAACGGCACGAGCGCGTCGAAAACCCTCGTGATTGGTTCACAGGACTACTACTCGAACGAGATCATCGCGGAGATCTACGCCCAGGCCCTCGAGTCGAATGGGTTCACGGTCGACCGCCAGTTCCGCATCGGCCAGCGCGAGGTCTACCTGCCCGACATCACGTCCGGCAAGATCGACGTGTTCCCCGAATACACCGGCAGCCTGCTCCAGGCCCTCGACAAGACCGCCGCCGGCGGTACGAGCGACGCGACCTACACGGAGCTGACGGCCGCCCTGCCGGCTGGCCTCCGCGTTCTGGACAAGGCCGCGGCCTCCGACCAGAACTCGTGGACCGTGACGCAGGCGTTCGCGAAGAAGTACAACCTCACCGACATCGCTTCGTTGAAGAACGTCACGGAGCCGATCACGGTGGGCGGCAACTCCGAACTCGAGACCCGCCCCTACGGACCCAAAGCGCTCAAGGAGAAGTACGGCATCACGACCGCCGGCTTCAAGCCGGTTGAAGACAGCGGCGGACCGCTCACGGTCAAGGCGCTCGTCGACGGCAGCATCCAGCTGGCGAACATCTACACCGCCGACCCGAACATCAAGTCGAACAAGCTCGTCGCCCTCGCCGACCCCGACGGGTTGTTCTTCCCCGACAACGTGGTACCCGTCGTGTCCAAGAAGGTCGACACCAAGGCCGCCTCGGTGCTCAACAAGGTCGACGCGGCGCTATCCGCCGAAGACCTGGTGAGCATGAACTCGGAGAGCAAGAACGACCAGAAGTCCGCGAAGGTCATCGCCACCGAGTGGCTCAAGAAGGCCAACCTGTAAGCCCCTTGGCTCGCATTCGCGCGTGGGAGTCGTCCATCGGCGACTTCCCCGCGCGCATTTTCCCTGCCTCATCCCCGCGAGAGGATCGCGGCTGCGGGCAAGCGGATGCGCGGCCGCGGCATCCTGAGGTCGGAATCGGCGCCCTGTCGAATTCGACGGAGATTTTCGCCTCAGGGCCGGGTTTTCGGGCTGTACGGGCCGAAAATCTCAGAATCTCCGTCGAATTCGCGGGTCAGGCGTGGGTCAGGCGGAGGTCAGGCGCGGAGCAGGAGCAGCGTCGGAACGGCGAGCAACGCCACCGCGGCGGCGATCGCCGCGACGCACGCGGCCGCCGACAGCGGCGGCTGCGGCTCGACCAAGCGCCGCACCCTGGGCATGACGAGTTCGACCGGATGCCCCGGCTCGGTTGACGCCGCGGCGTCGTTCGCGAGCCCATCGTGCCGCGCAGGGTCGACCGGCGCCGGGCCACCCTGCACCGAGCCGACCAGCGCGATCGCCGTCGCGAGCGTGCGGTCGTCGACGAGGCGCCTCGCCCGGTCGTCGGCGAGCATCTCCACCAGCAGCGCGACCGCGTCCCTGGCCAGGGACGCGGTCGGAAACCACGGCAGCGCGCTGTGCCAGGACCGGAACGCGAGCAGCACGAGATGGTGCTGCTGCCGGAGGTGCGTCTGCTCGTGCAGGATGACCGCGCGCAGTTGTTCGCCGTCGAGGAGCCGGAGCAGCCCGGCGGAGAGCACCGTGGCCGACCGGGGTGCGCCCGGCAGGCAATAGGCAACCGGCGCCGCGTGGTCGATGACCCGCATGCCCGGCCGGTCGGGCATCGGCTCGCTGAGCAGGCCGATCAGGTGGTGGTGCCGGCGGCGCTGGCGTTCGGCCTGCACGTAGGTCTCCGCCAGATTGAGAACGAGATGCGCGCCGAGGATCAGCGCGGCGCAGAGCGCGAGCACCTGGATGAAGGCCGTACCGGCCGGCAGCGACCCGTCGGCGAAATGGCGCGCCAGGGAGTTGATGCCGAGCGGGAGGGTCGCCCCGAACGGGATCAGCCCGAAGCACAGCAGCGATCCGATCATCGACAGTCCACCGGCGAGGGCGATGGACTGCCAGAGCACCAGCGCGACGCCGGGCGCCCTGGACGGCCAGCCTGCACCGGCAAGGATGATCGGAACCGGCCACGCCAGGAGCAGGGCCAGGCCGCCGAGGACCGCGGCGGCGAGGATCACACGAGGCCAGGCAGCCGCGCCGGCCGGGTCATTCGGTGCGGGACATGTCGCCCAGCAGCTGCCGCAGGGTGTCGGCCTCCTGCGGGCTCACGTTGCCGATGAAGCGGGCCAGGGCCGCCGGCCGGTCGGCCGCGGTGCCGAGAACCTCGTGCATGAGCTCCGCCGTGTGGTCTGCCCTGCTGCTCACGGCCCGGTAGAGGTGCGGGCGGCTGCCTCTGTCACGCGTGACGAAACCCTTGGTTTCGAGCCGGGACAGCACGGTGAGCACCGTGGTCGTCGCAAGCGGCTTCGTGCTGGATGCCGCGGTGGCCGGGTCGAGGAGACGGTCCCTGAGCTCGTTGGCGGGCAACGGCTGGTCCGCGTCCCAGAGCACGTTCATCAGCAATCGTTCCAGCACACCCAGTCCACCCATGGCATCAAGTTTACCGTGCTCGCCGGTTATGTTCTACGTCCCGTAGAAGTGTATTGTTCAACGCAACGTAGAGCACGAATTGTGGAGGGCGTATGACCGACTGGCTGGATCCGTTGCTTCTGTCCCGGTGGCAATTCGGTCTCACGACCGTCTACCACTTCCTCTTCGTTCCCCTCACGATCGGACTGTCCGTCACCGTCGCGATCTTCCAGACCGCCTGGGTGCGCACCGACAAGGCGAAGTACCTCCAGCTGACGCACTTCTTCGGCAAGATCTTCCTGATCAACTTCGCCATCGGCGTCGCCACGGGGCTGGTCCAGGAGTTCCAGTTCGGGATGAACTGGTCCGACTACTCCCGTTTCGTCGGCGATGTCTTCGGCGCCCCGCTGGCCTTCGAGGGCATCCTCGCGTTCTTCCTCGAGGCGACGTTCCTCGGCCTGTGGATCTTCGGCTGGAACAAGCTGCCGCGCGCCCTGCACCTGGCCACCATCTGGCTCGTCGCGATCGGCAGCTCGGCATCCGCCTACTTCATCCTCGCCGCCAACGCCTTCATGCAGAACCCGGTCGGATTCGACATCAACCAGGCCAAGGGCCGGGCGGAGCTGACCGACATCGGCGCCCTCCTGTCGAACCCGATCCTGCAAGCCACCTTCCCGCACACGATCTTCGCCTGCTTCATGGTGTCGGCCGGCCTCATCATCTCCGTCGCCGCGTGGCACCTCTCCCGCAACCAGCACCTCGAGACGATGCGCCCCGCCCTCACGTTCGGCCTGTGGATGATGGTCATCTTCGGCGTGCTCACCACCCTCGCCGGCGACCAGCTGGGCCTGGCGATGGTGCAAGCCCAGCCGATGAAGATGGCCGCCGCCGAGGCGCTGTACCACACGGCTACCGGCGCGAACGCATCCTTCTCGCTCTTCACCCTGGGTACACCGGACGGCGTGCACGAACTGTTCTCCGTGCGCGTGCCGTACCTGCTCTCCTTCCTGTCAACGCACACCTTCGACGGCACCGTCGAAGGGATCAACGACCTGCAGGCGCAGTACGTGCAGCTGTACGGGCCCGGCGACTACACGCCCACCATCTGGATCACCTATTGGTCGTTCCGCTGGATGATCGGCCTGGGCGTTCTGCACATCTTCGTCGCGCTGGTCGGGCTGTGGCTGACCCGGAAGGGGCGGCAGCCAGCCAACAAATGGGTGTGGCTGGCCGCGATCTGGTCCTTCCCGCTGTCGCTGGCGGCGATGAGCGTCGGCTGGGTGTTCACCGAGATGGGCCGGCAACCCTGGCTCGTGTTCGGCCTGATGAAGACCCACGACGGCGTCTCGCCCGGCGTCACCGGCCTGGAGGTGCTGATCTCGCTCGTCGCCTTCACCCTGGTCTACGGCGCCCTCGCGGTGATCGAGTTCAAACTCATCCTCCGCACCATCCGGAAGGGGCCGGATGACGCGCCGGAAGTCGATCCGGAATCCGGCCAACTCACCCACCAGGCCACGGTCTACTAGGAGCGCATGATGGAACTCAACACCCTCTGGTTCTGGATCATCGCCGCGATGTTCATCGGCTACTTCGTGCTCGACGGCTTCGACTTCGGTGTCGGGATGTCGCTGCCGTTCCTCGGCAAGGACGACGTGGACCGCCGCGTCCTGATCAACTCCATCGGCCCGGTCTGGGACCTCAACGAAACCTGGGTCGTCGTGGCCGGCGCATCCCTGTTCGCGGCGTTCCCGGAGTGGTACGCCACCATGTTCAGCGGCTTCTACCTGGCGCTCCTGCTCATCCTGCTCGCCCTGATCGCCCGCGCCGTGTCGTTCGAGTACCGGCACCAGCGGCCCGAATCCCGGTGGAAGACCTGGTTCGACGCCATGATCGTCTTCGGGTCCGCGGTTCCCGCCCTGCTCTGGGGTGTGGCCTTCGCCAACGTCGTGCGGGGCGTCCCGCTGGACGCAGGCCACAACTACTCCGGGACCTTCTTCGACCTGTTGAACCCGTACGCCCTGCTCGGCGGCCTCACCACCCTGCTGCTCTTCTTCACCCACGGCTTGATCTTCGTGTCGCTGAAGACCGAGGGGGACATCCGGCTCCGCGCCCGCTCGCTCGCGGTGAAGGCCGGCAGCGTCACCATCGTTGTCGCTGCGGGCTTCCTGCTGTGGACGACGCTCTCGTACGGGACGGTGACCTCCGGCCTGATCGCTGCCGGTGCGGCCGTGGCGCTCATCCTCGCGTTCCTGGCGAACCTGCGCGGCGCAGAGGGCTGGGCGTTCGGCTTCATGGCCGCGACGATTGCCCTGGCCGTGCTGACCCT
>DHJB01000072.1:7297-15361 GCA_002404115.1 Microbacteriaceae bacterium UBA4731 | reverse complement strand
CATCCTCGTCGCCGTACACGCTCCAGCTGATGAGCTGGATCGCGCTGCTCGCGATGCCGGTTGTGCTGCTCTACCAGGGTTGGTCCTACTGGGTGTTCCGCAAGCGGGTCGGCCGGTCGGCCATCGAAGCCGCCGCGCACTGACCGCCATGCGTCCCCTCGATCCGCGGCTCCTGCGTTACGCCGTCGGTGCGCGCCGGTTCCTCGTGCTCGGCGCCCTGCTCGGCCTCGCGCAAACGCTCGTCGTGATCGCGTTCGCGTGGCTGCTCAGCCGGAGCATCGTGCTCGCGATCGAGGGGAGCGCCCTCGGCGAGCTGGCCGGAACGATCGGCGCACTCGCCGCGGTTGTCGTCGTGCGCGCCGTGCTCGTCTGGCTGCTCGAGGTCTCCGCGGCCCGGGGTGCGGCATCCGTCAAGAGCGAGCTGCGCTCCCGCGTGCTGCGCCGGCTCGCCGAGCGCGGCCCCGGCTGGCTGGCCGGGAGGCAGGGCGCGCGGATCTCCACGGTCGTGACCACCGGGCTCGACTCCCTCGACAACTACTTCGCCCGCTACCTGCCGCAGCTGCTGCTGACCGCCATCGCCACCCCCGTCCTTGTCGCCGTCATGCTCTGGCAGGACCTCGCCAGCGGAATCACGGTGCTCGTCGTGCTCCCGCTCATTCCGGTGTTCATGGTGCTGATCGGCTGGGCCACCCAGGCCGTGCAGCAGCGGCAGTGGGAGGCGCTCCAGCGGCTCGGCGCGGGTTTCCTCGACATCGTGGGAGGCCTCGGCACCCTCAAGATCTTCGGCCGTGAGCGGCGCCAGTTCGACCGGCTGCGGACGATCACCGAGGAGTACCGCACCCACACCATGGCTGTGCTGCGCGTCTCCTTCCTGAGCGGTTTCGTGCTGGAACTGGCGGCGAGCCTATCCGTCGCCCTGGTCGCCGTCTCGATCGGCCTGCGCCTCGTCGACGGATCGCTGGCGCTCGGCGTCGGACTGTTCGTGCTGCTGCTCGCCCCGGAGGCGTTCCTCCCGGTCCGGCAGGTGGGCGCGCAGTTCCACGCGGCCGCGGACGGGCTCGCCGCGGCCGAGGAGGTGTTCGCGATTCTCGACGATGAGAGTGCCGACCGCGACAGCGACCGCGACAGCGACCGCTCTCAGGTCCATCGCGAGTCCGACCGCGCCTTGTCGGACGCCGCCGCAAGCCGCGGCGGCGGCGGGGCGCTGCGCTTCGAAGACGTGACGATCCATCGCGGCGCCGCCCCGACGGTGCAGGGCTTCTGGGCCGAATTCCGGCCGGGGGAGATCAGCGTCATCAGCGGCGAGAGCGGCGCCGGCAAGTCGACGCTGGTCGCGGCCCTGCAGGGATTCGTGCCGTACGACGGGCGGATCACGCTCGGCGGGGAGACCGTCGCCCACGGGTCGCCCAGGGACTGGCTGGCGTGGGCCGGGCAGCGGCCCGGCCTGTTCGGCGGCACTATCGAGGCGAATGTGGCGCTCGGCGACGACGCCGTCGACCGCGACGCCCTCGCCCGCTCGCTCGACTGGGCCGGCGCATCCGACCTCGACCCGTCGACCTGGCTCGGCGTCTCCGGTGAGGGGCTGTCCGGCGGACAGGCGCAGCGCGTCGCCGCGGGCCGCGCCATCTACCGCTCCCAGGTGCACGGATGCCGCGTGCTGGTCTTCGACGAGCCCAGCTCGGCGCTCGACGCCGAGGCCGAGACGGCACTCATCGAGGGTTTCCGCCGGCTCGCGGCCCAGGGCCGCATTGTCATCGTGGTGAGCCACCGCCCGGCCGTGCTGGACGCGGCCGACCAGGTCGTGCGGATGCGGGAGGTCAGCAATGTCTGAGTCGGCCACCCGCCAGGTGTTGCGCCTCGCCCAGCCTCGGGCGCGCTGGTTCCTGCCCGGCCTCGCGGCCGGTGTCGGGAGCGCGCTGTGCGCGGTCGCGCTGCTCGCGACATCCGCCTGGCTGATCACCCGCGCGGCCGAGCAGCCGCCCATCCTGTATCTCTCGGTGGCGGTCGTCGGCGTGCGGGCGTTCGCGCTCGGCCGCTCGGCGCTCAGGTACCTCGAGCGACTCGCCAGCCACGACGCTGCGTTCCGGCAGCTCGCCGAACTGCGCCTGGGCGTCTTCGCCCGGATCGTGCCCATCGCCCCGGCCGGCCTCGCCACTACCGGGCGCGGCGACCTGCTCACCCGCCTGGTGCACGACGTCGACGACCTGCAGGACCTGCCGTTGCGGGTCGTTCAGCCGCTGGCCACCGCCGGCATCGTGAGCATTCTCAGCGTCGTCGGCGTCTGGCTCGTGCTGCCCGTCGCCGGTCTCACGCTGGCGATCTGTCTGCTGCTCGCCGGCGTTCTCGGCACCCTCGCGGCCGGGTCGCTGGCCGCCCGGTCGGAGCGCGCGCTCGCCCCTTTGCGCGGGGCCCTCGCGGACGAGGTTCTCGAGGTCGCGGAGAACCTCGACGTGCTCACCGCGTTCGGCGCGCTCGAGCGCCGCCTGGCGGCGCTGGGACAGGCGGACAACCGGCTGCGCCGGGCCAGCCTCCGCAGCTCGCTCGGCGCCGGCCTGCAGGCCGCCGTGGCCTCCCTGCTCGCGGGGGCGGCGACCGTCGCGGCGCTGATCGGAGGTATTCCGGCCCTCCACGGCCCGTCCGGGCTGAACGGACCGGCCCTGGCCGTGATCGTGCTGGTGCCGATGGCCGTGTTCGAGGTCTTCGGGGCGATCCCGTCGGCGCTCGGCGCGTGGCGCCGGGTCCGCTCGAGCGCGGAGCGGGTGGCGCACGCGGTCCCGACGGAGATCCCGCCGGAGATCCCGACGGAGGTCCCGACGGAGATTTCGACGCAGATCCAGTCCGGCACCGTCGGCTCGGAGGCGGAGGCGGAGGCGGCTCCGAATGCGAATGCGGCTGCGGCCACGAGCGAGGGCCGCGGCCCGCGGTCCGTCGATCCGACCGCGCCGCCGGTGCTCGAACTGACGGGCGTCGGCGCCACCTGGCCGGGTGCAACCGTCGCCGGGGTCTCCGGGGTGACCCTGCGGCTCGCGCCGGGGGACCGGGTGCACCTGGCCGGGCCGAGCGGGGCCGGCAAGACCACGCTCGCCCAGGCACTCGTGCGGTTCCTCGACTACCAGGGCTCGTACCGGATCAATGGCGTGGAGGCCAGGGAGCTGCCCCTCGCCGAGGTGCGGCGCACGGTTGGGCTCTGCGAGCAGCGTCCGTGGCTGTTCGACGACAGCATCCGCCAGAACCTGCTCTTCGCCAGGGATGCGGCGAGCGACGCCGAGCTGCGCGCCGTTCTCGACCGGGTGGGCCTGGCCGAGTGGGCCGAACGGCGCGGTGGGCTCGATGCCCGGGTGGGGGAGCGGGGCGCGCTCGTGTCGGGTGGCCAGGCACAGCGGATCGCCCTCGCCCGCGCGCTGCTGGCCGGCTTCCCGGTGCTCGTCGTCGACGAACCCACCGCGAACGTCGACGCCGCCCAGGGCGACCGGCTGGTGCGGGACATCCTCGGTGCCGCCCGGGCCGAGGGACGGGCGGTGCTGCTCATCTCGCACACGCCGGTCCCCGATGAGCTGGTGACCGCGCGGGTGACTCTGCCCGGCCGCCCGTGAGGGGTCGCATATCGACCTTCGTTCGGCCCGGGAAGGTCGATATGCGACCCCTCAGGCCCGAGAAGCGCTGACGGGAGCCGAGCCGGCGTCGGCGTCCGCGGCCCCAGCGAGGAGCGCCACCTCCGGCCGCCCTAGGCTGGGAGGGTGACCGGGCCGATCTGCAGTATTCCATTACCGGAATGGTGGGATCCCGCGCGTGTATTCCTGGCGCTCCACGGCACGAGCAGACACGCGTTCTGGCTCGACGCGGGTGCGCAGGCGGAGTCGGGCGTGAGCTACCTCGGGGCGGCGAGTGAGCGCTCCCGTTTCGTGACGGCCTCGGTGCCGGACGGCACAGTCACGGTCACCGTGCCCGGGGATCCGTCGGTACCGCCGATCACTACCCCGGAGACGATCTTCGAATTCCTGAGGGAAGACCTCGCGGTCGCCGCCGCACACGAGGAAACGGATGCCGCGGGCCCCGACACGGGCGCCGACCCCGGCGGCTTCCGGCTCGGCTGGATCGGCTGGCTGGGCTACGAACTCGGCGCGCAGACGGTCGGCACACCCGTGCACGACTCGCGCTATCCGGATGCCGCCCTGCTCGAGGTGGACCGCGCCATCGCGTTCGACCACTCCGCCCGCACGGTCACGCTGCTCGCGCGCGTCGTTCCCGGCGACACGGATGCCGGCGACGCGGATCCCGGCGACACGGATGACGGCAACACCGAGGACGGCAACACCGAGGCCGGCATCCAAGCCTGGGCGCGCGGCGTCCGCGACGCCCTCCGGGCCTCGCCCGAACCGACCAGCCNNCCGGCGCGCCCGCCCAGCCGGCGCCCGCCCCGCTGCCGTCCGCCCTACAGGCATCCGCTCCGCCCGGGCCCGGAGCCGTGCACTGGCGGCACGACGCGGAGCACTACGCCGAGCTCATCCGGCGGTGCCAGGCGGCCATCCGCGAAGGCGACGCCTACCAGCTCTGCCTCACCAACGAGATCCGCGTCGACGTGCGCCCCGACCCGGTCGACGCCTACCTTGCCCTCCGGGCCGGCAGCCCGAGCCACCATGGCGGGTTGCTGCGCTTCGGCGACACCGCCCTGCTGAGCGCCTCGCCGGAGCAATTCCTCGAGGTCACCCAGGGCGGCGCGATCACGACGAAGCCGATCAAGGGCACGAGCCGCCGCTCGACCCACCCCGAACGGGACCGGGAACTACGGGCCGAACTCGAAGCGAGCGAGAAGGAACGCGCCGAAAACCTGATGATCGTCGACCTGATGCGCAACGACCTCGGCCGGATCGCCCGGCTCGGCTCGGTCAGCGTGTCCAGGCTGCTCGCCGTCGAGAGCTACGCGCACGTGCACCAGCTGGTCAGCACCGTCGAAGCGCAGCTGGCCGCCGGGCTGACCGGGGTGGATGCCGTCGCCTCCTGTTTCCCGGCCGGCTCGATGACCGGCGCGCCGAAGGTCAGCGCCATGACCATCCTCGACGGGCTGGAGGACGGCCCACGCGGCATCTACGCCGGCGCCTTCGGCTACCTCGGCCTGGACGGCGCCGTCGACCTGGCCATGGTCATCCGCAGCATCGTGCTCGACCCGGACGGAGCATCCATTGGCACCGGCGGCGGGATCACGGCGCTCTCCGACCCAGCGGCGGAGATCGAGGAGACCCGGATTAAGGCCGCGGCCCTCCTGGCCGCCCTCGGCGTCGGCGAAAACCGGGCCGCGAGAGCCCCCGGGCCGGGTTTAGTAACCTAGAAGCCTGGACGACGCCACCGGGCGCCCATCCTTCGGGCGAGACGCCCCCCATCACCGCATCGAATGAGAGCCACGTGGCACACGAGCAGGACACCGCACCGACCGGCCGCGAGAGCGATGAGGAGGTCTACGACTTCGCCGCCATCCAGGCGAAGTGGCAGCCTGTCTGGGAAGAGCTCGCGCCGTTCCGCACGAGCGACCCGGACGACAAACGCCCGCGCAAGTACGTGCTCGACATGTTCCCGTACCCCTCCGGCGACCTGCACATGGGCCACGCCGAGGTGTACGCGCTCGGCGACATCGTGGCCAGGTACTGGCGCCAGCAGGGCTTCAACGTGCTGCACCCGATCGGCTGGGACTCCTTCGGCCTGCCCGCGGAGAACGCGGCCATCAAACGCGGCATCGACCCGCGCGCCTGGACCTACGACAACATCGCGCAGCAGAAGAAGAGCATGAAGCTCTACGCGGCATCCTTCGACTGGGACCGCGAGCTGCACACCAGCGACCCCGAGTACTACAAGTGGAACCAGTGGCTGTTCCTGCAGCTGTACAAGAAGGGCCTGGCCTACCGCAAGGACAGCTGGGTCAACTGGGACCCGGTAGACCAGACCGTGCTCGCCAACGAGCAGGTGCTCGCCGACGGCACCTCTGAGCGCAGCGGCGCCGTGGTCGTCAAGAAGAAGCTCACCCAGTGGTACTTCAAGATCACCGATTACGCCGACCGGCTGCTCGATGACCTCAACCAGCTCGAGGGCAGCTGGCCGGCCAAGGTGCTCAACATGCAGCGCAACTGGATCGGCCGCTCGATCGGAGCGGATGTCGACTTCGCGATCGAGGGCCGCGACAAGCCGGTGAGCGTGTTCACGACCCGCCCCGACACGCTCTTCGGCGCGACGTTCATGGTCGTCGCCCCCGACGCCGACCTCGCCGCCGACCTCGTCGCCGATGCCTCACCGGAGGTGCGGGCGAGATTCCAGGACTACCTGACGCAGGTGCAGAACAGCACGGAAATCGAGCGCCAGAACACCGACCGCGAGAAGACCGGCGTCTTCCTCGAGCGCTACGCGATCAACCCGGTGAACGGGGAACGGCTGCCGATCTGGGCGGCCGACTACGTGCTCGCCGACTACGGCCACGGCGCCGTCATGGCCGTGCCGGCGCACGACCAGCGCGACCTCGACTTCGCGCGGGCGTTCGATCTGCCCGTTCGCGTGGTCGTCGACACGACTGCCGCGGTCACCGGCACGATGCCGGTGATCACGCCCGAGATGCTCGACGGCAGCGAGGAACTTCCGCCGCTCGACCCCGCGGCCACCGGCATCGCCCTGGCCGGCGAGGGGCGCCTGATCAACTCCGGCGCGCTCAACGGGCTGAGCAAGAGCACGGCGATCAAGCGCATTATCGAGCAGCTCGCAGCGGCCGGCACCGGCCGCGCCGCCAAGAACTACCGCCTGCGCGACTGGCTGATCTCCCGCCAGCGCTACTGGGGCACCCCGATCCCGATCGTCCACGGCCAGGACGGCACGGAGGTGCCGGTCCCGGAGGACCAGCTGCCCGTGCTCCTGCCGTCCACGGAGGGCCTGGATCTCAAGCCCAAGGGGACGTCGCCGCTCGGCGGCGCCACCGAGTGGGTCAACGTGCCCAACCCCATCGACGGCACCCCGGCGCGCCGCGACGCGGACACCATGGACACCTTCGTGGACAGTTCCTGGTACTTCCTCCGCTTCCTCAACCCGAACGACGACACCCGTGCGTTCGACCCGAAGGAAGCCGAGAAGTGGGCGCCGGTCGACCAGTATGTCGGCGGCGTCGAGCACGCCATCCTGCACCTGCTCTACGCGCGGTTCATCACCAAGGTGCTGTTCGACCTCGGCTACGTCACGTTCACCGAGCCGTTCACGGCGCTGCTGAACCAGGGCATGGTCATCCTCGACGGCGCCAAGATGTCCAAGAGCAAGGGCAACCTCGTCTACTTCACCGAAGAGGTCGAGCGCCACGGCGTCGATGCGGTGCGCCTCACGATGGCCTTCGCCGGGCCGCCGGAGGACGACATCGACTGGGCTGACGTCTCGCCGGTCGGCTCGGCCAAGTTCCTGGCCCGCGCGTGGCGCGTCGCCAGGGACGTCACGAGCGCGCCCAGCGCCGAGTGGAAGACCGGCGATGAGGGTCTGCGTCGCGTGACGCACCGGTTCCTCGCCGACGCACCCAGCCTGGTCGAGGCGTTCAAGTTCAACGTGGTCGTTGCCCGCCTGATGGAGCTCGTCAACGCCACCCGCAAGGTGATCGACACGGGCGCCGGTGCGGGGGATGCCGCGGTGCGCGAGGCCGCCGAGGTGACCGCCATGGTGCTCAACCTGTTCGCGCCGTACACGGCCGAAGACATGTGGACGCGCCTGGGCTACGAGCCCTGCGTGGCCCTCGCCCAGTGGCGCAAGGCCGACCCGACCCTCCTCGTCGAGGAATCGGTCACGGCTGTCGTGCAGGTCGACGGGAAGGTGCGCGACCGCCTCGACGTGTCGCCGAAGATCTCCCGCGAGGACCTGGAGAAACGGGCGCGGGAATCGGCTGCGGTCATCCGCACGCTCGGCGACCGCGAGGTCGTGAACGTGATCGTGCGCGCCCCGCGCCTGGTCAGCATCGTCACCAAGCCCTAACCTCCACCCACCCTCGTTCTCCCGCCCGCCCTCCCCGCCCTCCCTCCTTCCCCGCGAAACTGCAGTTGTGGTCGTTATGAGCGC
>DHJB01000072.1:0-7225 GCA_002404115.1 Microbacteriaceae bacterium UBA4731 | reverse complement strand
CGTTATGAGCGCCTCTTAACGACCACGACTGCTGTTTCGCGAGGGGGAGAATCCGAGGAAGAAGCCTCCACAGGCGGAGGTGCGGGCGGGTTGCGCACGGGTCGGGGTGAGCGGCGCCGGCGGGGTCGGCCAGCTGCCTAACCTGCCGGGATGGATCCTGACGCGCCGATCGACGCTCTCGCGCGGCTCGCCCCCGCGGCGCGCACCACGCAGCACGCGCGCGTGCGGATCGGGGTCGGCGCCGCCGTTGTGCTCCTCATTGCCGCGCTCGTGACGGCCGTCATCGTGTCGGCGGTCGGTCAGCAGGCCGGGCACCGGGTCGTCGAGCCGGTTGGAGCCGGCACACCCGCCGGCGTGGTCACTGCGCCCGGCCCCGCTGCGTCGCCGGCCGCGACCGGCGGAATCATTTTTGTGCACGTTCTGGGCGCGGTCCGGCGACCCGGCCTGTTCGAGTTGCGTGACGGGGCCAGGGTGATGGATGTCGTGGCGGCGGCCGGCGGGCTCACCAAGACCGCCGACCCGGCCGGTATCAACCTCGCCAGGAAGGTCAGCGACGGGGAACAGCTCTACGTGCCGCGCCGCGGGGAGGCGCAGCCCGGCGCCCCACCCGGGGCATCCGCGGCCGGGGCGCCGCCTGGAATGGGTGGCGTCGCGGCCGGCGGCAAGGTCAACCTGAACACGGCGACCGCCGCCGAGCTCGACACCCTTCCGCGGATCGGGCCGGCCATGGCGCAGCGGATCATCGACTACCGCACGAAGAACGGCCGGTTCGGCAGCGTCGACGACCTGCGCAACGTGACCGGCATCGGCGACAAGACCTTCGAGGGTCTCAAGGAGCTGATCACGGTATGAGGCTCGACCTGCGCCTCGTCGCCCCGGCGGTGGCCTGCTGGCTCGCGGCTGCGCTGCTCGTCGGGGCGCCCGACGCGGTCGGCGGCGCGCTGATCGCGCTCTGGCTGGGCGCGGTGGCCCTGATGGCCGCCATGGTCGCCGATCGAGGGCCGCGCCGGCGGGCAATCTGGGCTGCGCTGGGGGTCTGCTGCGCGGGAGCGGCGCTCGTTGCCTCGGCCGTCGCGGTGGCCGCGCCGGTGCGGCTGCCGCCCCCAGTGCGCGCGGCGGCCGACCACCATGCGACCGTGACCGGCACGGTCACGGTGTGGTCGATGCCGGCGAAGAGCGGATCCAGGGGCGGCTTCGGCTTCTCCAGCCGGGTCCGTTTCCGCGGAACGCTGACCGGGCTGACACAAGGGCACCAGACGACCCGGCTCTCGGTGCCGGTGCTCGTCTACGCCGAAGGGATGTCGTCAGGGGCGACGGCGCCGCGGATCGGCTCCGTCGTCAGGCTGGCCGGCACGCTGCAGGCCACACCGCCCGGGGACGCTGCCGCGGCGCTGTTCTTCGGCCGCGGCCCAGCGGAACCCGTCGCGGGCCCGCCGTGGTGGCTCGCCTGGGCGGACGAGCTCAGGGCCAGGTTCTCTCAGGCGGCATCCGCCCTCTCCGGCGACGGAGGTGACCTGCTCCCCGGCCTGGCGATCGGGGACACGAGCGCGGTGAGCGACGAGCTCGACGCCGCGATGAAGGGCAGCGCGCTCAGCCACCTCACCGCGGTGTCCGGCGCGAACTGCGCCGTGGTCATCGCGTCGATCATGCTCCTCGGCGGCTACCTGCGCCTCCGACGAGCCCTGCGGATCGCCCTGTCGCTCGCGGTCCTGCTCGGCTTCGTGCTGCTCGTGACGCCGGAGCCGAGCGTCCTGCGGTCGGCGGTGATGGCATCCGTCGTGCTTCTGTCGATCGGTGCCGGGCGGCCAGGCGGGGGGATCCCGGCGCTCTCCCTCGTGGTGATCGTGCTGCTCGTCACCGACCCGTGGCTGTCGCGCAACTACGGGTTCGCCCTGTCGGTGCTGGCCACGGCCGGGCTCCTCACCCTCGCGGGTCCCCTCACGCGGGCGCTCGCCCGGTGGATGCCGGTCGGCCTGGCCGCGCTCATCGCGATCCCGCTCGCCGCGCAACTCGCCTGCCAGCCCGTCCTCGTGCTGCTGAGCCCGACGCTGCCGCTCTACGGCGTGCCAGCGAACCTGCTCGCGGCGCCGGCCGCGCCGGTGGCGACGGTCATCGGGCTCGTCGCCTGCCTGCTCCTGCCGTGGCTGCCCGGCGTCGCCGCGGGACTGCTCGATGCGGCGTGGCTGCCGTCGGCCTGGATCGCGGCCGTCGCCCGCACCACGACGGTCCTTCCAGGCGCCCGGCTGCCGTGGCTCGGCGGCGCGGTCGGCGTCGCCGTGACCAGCGTGCTCACCCTCCTCATCCTGGCGCTCGTCCTGCGGCACCAGGGGCTCCGCGGGGCCCGCTGGCCGGCCGGGGCGCTGGCGCTGCTCCTCACCGTGGTCTGCGCGTACTCGGGGTTGCTCATCGGCAGCGGCGTGGGGCGGGCAGCCGCCTTCCCGGCGGATTGGCAGATCGCCGCTTGCGACATCGGCCAGGGCGATGCGGTCGTGGTTCGCGACAGGGATCGGTACGCCCTCGTCGACGTCGGGCCGGACCCGAAACTGCTCGCCGCGTGCCTCCACACCCTGGGAATCGCGCGAATCAACCTGCTCGTGCTCACCCATTACGACATGGACCACATCGGCGGCGTTGGGGCGGTGATCGGCCGGGTCGACACCGCCCTCGTCGGGATTCCGGAGAATGCCCAGGACGAGCGGCTGCACGAGAGGCTCGCCGAAGGCGGCGCCGTGGTGCGGGAGTCAGCGCGGGGAGACCGGGGCACGCTGGGCGGGCTTCGCTGGGAGATCCTCTGGCCGGTGCACGGGTCGCCGGTGATGCAGGTCGGTAACCCGGGGAGCGTGACGATCGCCTTCGACGGGCGCGGCATCCGTTCCCTGTTCCTCGGCGACCTCGGCGAGGATGCCCAGAACGCGCTGCGCCGCGTGGCCGCTCCGGGGCAGTTGGACGTCGTGAAGGTCGCCCATCACGGGTCGGCCGACCAGAGCCCGGAGCTCTACGCCGCGCTCAGGGCCACCGTCGGGCTCATCTCGGTGGGGGCCGACAACGGTTACGGGCACCCCACCCGGCGGCTGCTCGACATCCTCGCGTCCGTGGGGACGCTCGCCGTGCGCACCGATCGGCAGGGCCTGGCCGTGATCGCGCCGGCGCGCGGCGGCGCGCTGACCCTGTGGACCGAGAAGGTGCCGGCGAGGGAGACGATCGCGCCGTCCGTCCCCGGCCCCGACTAGGCTGGAATGAGCAACCGAAGGGAGCCGCGTGGCCGCACGAACTGCCGCACCAGGCCGGGCAACGAAGGCTGTGGCGATCCCGCAACTGGCCTGGCACCAGGTGCGTCCGGCGCCGATCCTGCTGGTCTCCGGCACCGAATCGTTCCTGGCCGAGCGCGCCATCCGCCAGCTGCGGGACTTCCTCAAACTCGAAGATCCGGAGCTCGAGGTCAGCGATGTCCAGGCGGACAGCTACGCACCCGGCGAACTGCTCACCCTGGCCAGCCCGTCGCTCTTCGGCGAGCCGCGCCTGATCCGGGTGAGCGCGGTCGAGAAGTGCAGCGACACCTTCCTGACCGAGGCCATCGACTACCTGCAGAACCCCGCCGACGACACGTATGTCGTGCTGCGGCATGCCGGGGGAGTGCGCGGCAAGAGGCTGCTCGACGCGATCCGGAGTGGCGCCGGCGGCGGCATCGAGATCGTCTGCGCGGAGCTCAAGAAGGAGACCGACAAATACGACTTCGCCTCGGCCGAATTCAAGACTGCCGGCAAACGCGTCACGGCCAGCGCCCTGCGGTCGCTGGTGTCGGCGTTCTCCGACGACCTCGCCGAGCTCTCCGCGGCCTGCCAGCAACTCATCGCCGACTCCAGCGCCGAGGTCACCGAAACGACGGTCGACCGCTACTACGGCGGACGGGTCGAGGCGAACGCATTCAAGGTGGCGGATTCCGCCATCGCCGGGCGCCACGGCGAAGCCCTCGTCACGCTCCGGCACGCGCTGTCCTCCGGCGCCGACCCGGTGCCGATCGTGGCCGCGTTCGCGAGCAAGATCCGCACGATGGCGAAGCTGTTCGGCGTGCGCGGTGGCTCGGGCCAGCTCGCCTCCCAGTTCGGGCTTGCTCCGTGGCAGGTGGAGCGGGCGCAGCGTGACCTGCGCGGCTGGACCGACGCCGGGCTCGCCCGCTGCATATCCCTCCTCGCCGAGACGGATGCGAGCGTCAAGGGTGCCGGGCGCGACCCGGTATTCGCGCTCGAGCGCCTCATCGGCGTGATCGCCCGCCGCGGCGAAGGCTGAGCCCCTCACCGACGCTGACCCCTCGCGCCGACCTGACCCCTCGCCGAGATTGACACATGCGGTCGAGATTGCCAGGTACGCCGGTCAATCTCGACCGCAACGGACAATCTCGGCGTGCAATGGGCGAGCGCGCAGGGTCGTGGGCGCAAAAAAAGCCCCCGCCGGTGAGGGCGGGGGCCGGAGCGCCACGAGGGCGGCGCGATGAGCCGATGGCTCATTCAGGATTAACCGAGCGCGGAAACCGACTTCGCGATGGCCGACTTCTTGTTTGCTGCCTGGTTCTTGTGAATGACACCCTTGCTGACGGCCTTGTCGAGCTTCTTGGAAGCAACGGCGAGGCTGGCGACAGCCTTGTCCTTGTCACCGGAGGTGACAGCGGCGCGAGCGATGCGGATGGCGGTCTTGAACTCGCTCTTGACCGCCTTGTTGCGCTCCTGAGCCTTCTTGTTGGTGCCAATGCGCTTGATCTGCGACTTGATGTTTGCCACGTGTATACGCTTTCGTTTAGATTTTTGTTCGGACATGCCGCTCGGCGGTAGAGGGCGCGTTGCGGCGAAAATCGTGTGGGGTGGGACCCAACACGCAAGCCAACAGGAAACGATACCAGCTATTCGCCCGGCCCGACAATCGGGTTCGCGGGACCGCCGGAGAGTTCTGCCGCGACCCGGCGAAGCATCGCGGTGAACCTGGCCGGCTGGGCCAGGCTGACGAGGTGGGTCGCGCCGGGCACGATCAGCAGCCGGCCGCCGCGGCTGGCAGCCAGGAACCTCCGCTCGTGCAGCCGGAACTGGTCGAACGCCCCGTTGACCAGCCACACCGGCCCCGGGTAGGCAGCGAGGCTCGCGAGCGGGCTCAGGGTCGCCGTGGCGCGCAGCCCGGCATCCATCACCTCGAGCGCCACGCCGCCGGCGAGCACGTCAACGGCGCCCTCCGGCGGAACGAGCGCCTTCACCATAATCGTGTGCAGCCACAGCCCGCGGTCGGGCAGACGATGGATCACCCGGGCCAGGCCGCGGTACGCAGCCAGCGCCGGGCCGCCCGGCAGCGCGGAGCACCCGGCAGCGACAAGACCGATCACCCGCTCCGGGTGCGCTCCGGCGTAGGCGATCGCGTAATAACCGCCCAGCGACAGCCCGACGAGCAGCACCCGCCCGTCGAGCGCCGCGACCCCGTCGTCGATCGTGGCGAGCGTATCCTCCACCGTGAACGCCTCGCCGAGCCGGGCCCCATGCCCGGGCAGGTCGATGGCCAGGACGAGGTGACCGTCAGCGCGGAGAGCCTCCACCTGGTGCCGCCACATGGTGGCCGAGGTGCGGATGCCGTGCACGAGCAGCACGGGGACGGGCGTCGGCCGCGCCGGGGGGAGAGAGCGGCCGAGCGTGGCATCCGGGGTGGACATGGCGCCAGCCTAACCAGCCGACGCGGGCCGCGGTAGCCGTCGAATGTGCTGGTGAGGCATAGTGTCGACCCATGACCTCTCCCCGATCGATCGCCATCGTCAATGCCCGCATCGTCCCGGTTGCGAGCGACCCGATCGAGAACGGCACGGTGCTCATCGAGAACGGCCTGATCTCAGCACTAGGCGCCGACGTTGTGCTCCCGGCCGACGCCGTCGTCATCGACGCGGCCGGCAAGTGGGTGCTCCCCGGCTTCATCGAGGCGCATGGCCACGTCGGCATCGACGAGGAGGCCAACGGATGGGCCGGTGACGACACCAACGAGATGACCGACCCGAACACGGCCGCCGTGCGCGCCATCGATGCGATCAACATCGACGACGAGGGATTCCGCGACGCCCTCGCCGGGGGGATCACGACGATCGTCGTGAAGCCGGGCTCCGGCAACCCGATCGGCGGCCAGACCGTCGCGATGAAGAGCTGGGGCGGACGCACCATCGACGAGCAGGTCATCAGCGAGTCGGTCAGCGTCAAGTCGGCTCTCGGCGAGAACCCGAAGCGCGTGTACGGCGACCAGAAGCAGACCCCGAGCACCCGGCTGGGCGTGAGCATGATCATCCGCCAGGCCTTCGTCGAGGCCCGCAACTACGCCGAATCGCGCGACGCCGCTGAGCTCAAGGGCGAACCGTTCGCCAGGGACCTCGGCAAGGAGGCCCTGGCGCGGGTTCTCTCCGGCGAGCTCGCCTGGGACCAGCACGTGCACCGCCACGACGACATCGCCACGGCGCTGCGCCTGGCCGACGAGTTCGGTTACCGTCTCGTGATCAACCACGGCACCGAAGGCCACAAGCTCGCCGACGTGCTCGCCGAGCGGGGCATCCCGGTGATCTTCGGGCCGTTGTTCACCTCCCGCACGAAGGTCGAACTCCGCGACCGCGCGATCGGCAACCTGGCCGCCCTCGCCGCCGCCGGTGTGCTCGTGGCCATCACCACCGACCACCCCGTCGTCCCGATCAACTTCCTCGTGCACCAGGCCTCGCTCGCGGTCAAAGAGGGGTTGCCGGCCCAGGTCGCGATCGAGGCGCTCACGGTCAACCCGGCGTCGATCATGCGCCTGAACCACCGCGTCGGCTCGCTCACCCCGGGCCTCGACGGCGACGTGGTGATCTGGTCCGGCGACCCGCTCGACGTGAATTCCCGCGCCGAACGCGTGTTCATCTCCGGCGTCGACGTGTACCGCTGGGAAGACGGCCTCGGCCACGTCGTCGAACGCCACGAACGCCTCCGCCCGCGCGCGTAAACCGGCGGGCCTCCCACTCATGGGAGAATTAGCCCACCATGTCACCCAGAGCTCTCAAGGCGCTTGAACCGGCCGCCACCCCGCCCGCGTTCATCCGTAACTTCTGCATCATTGCCCACATCGACCACGGCAAGTCGACCCTGGCCGACCGGATGCTGCAGATCACCGGCGTCGTCGACGACCGGTCGATGCGCGCCCAGTACCTGGACCGGATGGATATCGAGCGCGAGCGCGGCATCAC
>DHJB01000002.1 GCA_002404115.1 Microbacteriaceae bacterium UBA4731 | reverse complement strand
GGTGCTGGGTGGTGAAACCTACTTGGCGGCAGCCTTGAGCTTGCTACCAGCGGTCAGCTTGACGCGGTGGCCAGCGGCGATCGCGATTTCTTCACCGGTCTGCGGGTTGCGGCCGGTACGCGCGGCGGTAGCCGTGCGCTCGACTCCGAGCCAGCCCGGGATCGTGACCTTGCCGTCGTTAGCAACGGTGTCTGCGAGGGTTGCGAAGAAAGCGTTCAGAACGCTGTCGACGGCAGCCTGGCTCTGGCCAGAGTCTGCGGCAACCTTGGCAACGAGCTCGGTCTTGTTCAGCGACTTGTCAGCCATTGAGTGTCCTCCTCGGACCTTCGCCTGTAGAAACAGGTAGTGAGCTTAACGCGATCCGGACTCCTGGGAGCCGGTTCGCTGGTCGGTTCGACCGCGTTGAATCTAGCAGAGATCCGCGAGATTCCGCGGATTTACGGCGATTTGGAGACCATTCTCCCGGCGAGTCGCGCCGTTTTCGCTCTGCGCGGAATGCCGGGGCACAAAACAACACAGGGGATGTCGACCGAAGTCGACATCCCCTGTGTTCGGGATGACCGGTTACCCGGCCGTCCGCGCTGTTACCAGCTGGACTTGGTGATGCCGGGCAGCTCGCCGCGGTGCGCCATGTCGCGGAAACGAACGCGCGAGATTCCGAACTTGCTGAGGTGGCCACGGGGACGACCGTCAACCGCGTCGCGGTTGCGCAGGCGAACCGGCGAAGCGTTGCGGGGAAGCTTCTGCAGGCCGAGGCGTGCTGCCTCGCGGGACTCGTCGGTGCCGTTGGGGTCGATGAGACCCTTCTTCAGCTCGAGGCGCTTGGCGGCGTATCGTGCAACGATCACCTTGCGCTGTTCGTTACGGGCAATTTTGCTCTTCTTCGCCATTTTTAGCGCTCCTCACGGAAGTCAACGTGCTTGCGCACTACGGGGTCGTACTTCTTGAGCACGAGGCGGTCGGGGTTGTTGCGACGGTTCTTGCGGGTCACGTACGTGTAACCGGTGCCAGCCGTCGAACGGAGCTTGATGATCGGACGGACGTCATGCTGCTTTGCCATTAGATCTTCACCCCACGAGCGAGAACGTCCTTGACGACGGACTCGATGCCACGAGCATCAATAACCTTGATGCCCTTTGCCGACAGGGTCAGCGTGACGTTGCGACGAAGCGACGGCACGTAGTACGTCTTCTTCTGAACGTTCGGGTCGAAGCGACGCTTGGTGCGCCGGTGCGAGTGCGAAATGTTGTGCCCAAAGCCGGGAACGGCTCCGGTCACCTGGCAGGTTGCTGCCATGGTTCTCCTCCAATACCGAAGGGCGAATGCCCTTCCCAAGATCTCTTGTCGGCGGGCACACAGCCAGTCACTTCGAAAAGGGAGCGGATGCGCGGCACGCAATGCGCGCACAGATATGCGCAGCAACATCCCACAATACGTGCTGCGCGCCCGATCCGCAAACCAACGAATTCGACGGAGATTTTGGCCGAAGCATCGGTTTTCCCGGCATTTGAGCGTTCACATCGCAAAATGTCCGTCGAATTCGACGGGGCGAGGGTAGGGCCAGGGGCTAGGAGGCGGATGCGGCGGTGCAGGCGGCGCAGAGGCCGAACACGTCGACGACGTGGGCGGCCTGGCTGAACCCGTGCTCGGCGGCCACGTGCTTGGCCCACGTTTCGACGGCATCCGCTTCGATCTCGACGGTGAGCCCGCAGTTGCGGCAGATCAGGTGATGGTGGTGCTCATCGGTGCTGCAGGCGCGGTACAGGCTCTCGCCCTCCGGCGATTGCAGACTGTCGGCGTCACCCTCCTGGGCGAGGTCGGCGAGCGCGCGGTAGACCGTGGCGAGCCCGATCGGCGAGCCGGTCGCGTGCAGGGTGGAATGGAGGCCCTGGGCGCTGACGAACCCCTCGGTCGCGTCTAGTGCCGCACGGACGGCCTCTCGCTGCCAGGTGTTTCGCTTCATGCTCTCAACCGTAACCGGGCCCGGCCGAGCGCTCGTACCCCGAGTGCGACCAGGAAGAAGGCGGCAGCGGTGAGCGCGATCGCCGGCCCGGCGGCGACGTCGACCGAGCGCGAGAGGAGCACGCCGCTGATTCCGGCTGCCGCGCCGATCAGCGGCGCGGCGACGACGATCTGGGTCGTCGACCTGGCCAGCAGCCTTGCCGCGGCGGCCGGGGCGGCGATGAGGGCGATGGCGAGGATGGCCCCGACGGCCGGCATTGCGGTCACCACCGTGGCGGCGATCAGGGCCAGGCTGAGCAGTTCGATCGGCCATTCCCGGTACCCGGCCGCCCGGAACCCGCGCACGTCGAAGGTCGAGAAGAGCAGCTCCTTGCCGAGGAACAGGACCACGGCGACGGCCACCACGAGCACGCCGGCCGCGAGCAGCACGTCGCCGGTCGTCACGGTCAGGATCGACCCGACCAGGTAAGAGTCGACCTGCACGGGCAGCGACGGGTTGAACGCCTGCACGAGCACGCCGAGCGCGAATCCGGCGGTGAGCACGATGCCGGAGGCCACCTGGCTGCCTTGGCGCCCCACCCGTCCGATCAGCGTCATCACGCCCACGATGGCGACGCTCGCGATGGCCGCCCCGAGCGGGATGCCGATGCCCAGGATGGCGGCGCCGACGGCCCCGGGAAACGTCGCGTGCGTGAGCGCCTGGGCGAAGAAGGTGCGCCGGCGGAGCACGACCAGCGCGCCGACCAGCCCGCAGACCGCGCCGATCACCAGGGCTGCCAGCAGCGCCTTCTCGAAGTAGCCCATCAGCGTGCCACTCGTGCGCGCCGCACCCGGTCGACGGCCAGGCGCCCGAGCAGCGCCACGGCGTAGCCGGCGACCATCACGAGAACCACGGTCGCGCCACTGGGCAGGTCGATCCCGGCGTTGACGGATGCCTCGAAACCGAGCGCGAGGCCTAGCCAGGCGGCGAGGGCGGCGAAGCCGGCGGCGATGGGGAAGAGGAGCCAGAGCCGTGAGGTGACGAGTCGCGCCACGGCCCCCGGCACGATCAGCACGGCCAGCACCAGCAGGTTGCCGACCGCACTGGATGCCGCCACCACGACGAGCGCGATCGCGCCGTTCAGCAGCAGGTCGAGCAGGAGCGCGCGATAGCCGGCGGCGGCCGACCCGGTTTCGTCGAACGCCCGGAAGACCTGCTCCTTGAGGGTGAACGCCACGAGCAGCAGGCCGGTGCCGCAGATCGCGATGGTCTGCACGACCTCGGTCGGGGTGACGGTGAGCAGGCGCCCGAACAGCAGCTGGTCCAGCTGGCCGACGTAGTTGGTGCTGCGCGAGACCACGATCACGCCCACGCTGAACATGGCGGTGAAGACGATCGCGATCGCTGCATCCGATGCCACGGTGCGCCGGGCGACCAGGGTGAGGATGACCGACGCGAGCAGCGCCGCGGCCATCGCCCCGATGAACAGGCCGCCCCTCCCGCCCCAGACGAAGCCGACGGCGATGCCGGGGAAGACCGCGTGGGTCAGCCCGTCGCTGATGAATTCGAGCCCACGCAGGTTGACCAGTACGCCGACGACGCCCGCGACCAGGCTGAGCACCGCCAGCGCGACGAGCGCGCGTGACATGAACGGCAGGGCGAACGCGTCGAAGAGCGGGCCGGCGACGTCCACGTCAGTGGCCCCCGTGCCCTGGCACGACGACGGTGTGTTCGTCCATTTCGATGCCCACCTCGCGGAAGGTGCGTTGCACGTTCTCGAGGGTGAGCACTTGGTCGCGGGGACCGAACGCCACCTGGGTGCCGTTGAGCAGCAGCACGTCTTCGCAGACGGCGCGCGCGAGTTCGAGGTCGTGGGTCGACACGAGCACGGCGACGCCGTCGGTCTTCAGCCTCTGCAGGGTGTCGATGAGGGCGTCGCGGTTTTCCTGGTCCAGGCCGTTGAACGGCTCGTCGAGCAGCAGCAGGCGGGGCCCGGATGCCATCGCCCGCGCGAGCAGGCCGCGCTTCTGCTGGCCGCCGGACAGCTCGCCGAAGCGGGTCTTCGCGCGATGCGTCAGGTCGACCGCGTCCAGGGCACGGGCCACGGCCTCCCTGTCGCGCTTGCCGGGCAGTCGCAGCCAGCCGAGCGAACGGTAACGGCCCATCATGACGACCTGTTCGAGCGTGACCGGGAACTGCGGGTCGAATTCCTCCGTCTGCGGCACGTAGCCGATGGCGCCGGCCGGAGCAGGCGATTCGCCGAGCACGTCGACGGTGCCGCTCACGCGCATGATCAGCCCGAGAACCCCCTTGAGCAGCGTGGACTTGCCCGAACCGTTCGGCCCGATCAGAGCCACGGCCTCTCCGGGCTGCAGGTCGAAGGTGATGTTTTCCAGGGCCGGCTCCCGGCCATAGGAGAAGGATGCCCCGGCGATGGACAGCGCGGGCGGACCGGCCGGCCGCAGTTGAGAATGGTTCTCGTTCATGGAACTACTATCGCAGGTCGGCCGGGATGGCGGTGGGCGTGGCACCCCAGGAGGCGAGGATGAGGGTGGCGTTGTGCACCTGCGCGTCGATGTACGTGGCACCCGCGCTGCCCGCCGGGCCGAGCGAGTCGACGTAGAGGGCATCCGCGCCCGAGTACACGGTCACGCCGGCCTCGCTCGCGATGGTCTTCGCGGCCTTCGGGCTGAGGGAGGCCTCTGAGAACACGGCCTTCGCGCCGGTCGCCTTGATCTTGGCGACGAGGGCGTCGATTTCGGCGGCGCTCGGCTCGGCGTTGTCATCGAAACTCGGGATGACGGACCCGATGTGGGTGATGCCGTAGGCGGCGGTGAAGTAGCCGAGCGCGTCGTGGTTGGTCACGAGCAGGCGCCGGCCGGAGGGGACGGACTCGACATTGGCGCGGATCCAGTCGTCGAGCTTGGCGAGCTTGCCGACGTACGCGGCGGCGTTGACGTCGAAGGCGGCCGCGTCGGCCGGGTCCGCGGCGTCCAGGCCCTTCCTGATCGTCTGCACCATCGCCGCGGCATTCCGCGGGTCGGTCCAGATGTGCGGGTCGCTGCCGGTGGTGCTTTCCGTGCCGGTCGCGGCATGGAGCACGGTGATGCCCGTGGCGGCGGAGACGGTGACGCCGTGGAAGCCGGAGGCGTCGATCGCGTCGCCCAGCCAGTCCTCGAGGCCGACCCCGTTGACGACGAGAACGTCGGCGCTGCCGAGGGCGGTGAGCGCGGCGGCCGACGGGTCGAAACTGTGGGCGCTCTGGTTGGGCTGGATGAGCTGGGTCACGGCAATACCGGCCGTGTCGCCCACAACGTTGCGGGTGAAGTCGGCCACCTGGGTCGTGGTCGCGACGACCTTGAGCTCGGCGTTGCCGCCGCCGCCCGGCGTGGTCGGGGTGCAGCCGGCGAGGGTCAGCGCGGCGGCAACAAGCAGGGCGGGGACGATGAAGATCTTCGGATGCACACTGCGACGTTAAGCCCTATTGATAATGATTGTCAAAACCAGCGACGCGATGGCGTCCCGGCGCTGCTCGCGTTGTCGGCGCTACTGGTAGGTGATGAGGTCCGGCGTCGGCTTGACCAACCGCATCGTCTGCCCGACCGTGAGCATCGGGCGGTCCTCGTCGATGAAATTCTTCCAGCCCCAGGCGACTCCGGCCGGAGGGTTGGCGTGCAGGGCCCGCCAGGTGGCCTGCTTCGCCGGCTGGCTGCCCAGCCCGTCGACGTGGATGAGCACGGCGAGTTCGGGGTGGGACGTGTCGAGCGCGGCGCGGTTACTGATCATGCGCAACTGGAACTGGTGAACCACGAGCAGCTTCTGCGGAAGGGCGTGCTTCCTGGTCAGGCCGGCGAGCCAGGTGACGACGGAGTTCACCTCGGCGACCGACACGGAGCCGATCTGGGCGAGGTGCCGCTGGCCCGGTTTCAGTCGCCATTCCGGATCGAGGGCGAGCCCCACATTGGGCAGCTTGAGCAGCGACTCGTACCGCTTCGCCTGGGTGAGGAAGTCGGTGCGGCCGGGCTGCAGGTCGAGCACGACGTACAGGCCGGCGGCGGCCGCCGCCTTGATCCACGGTCGAAGCGACCCGGCAGAAATCTCGTTCGAGTAGTTGCCGTCCGCGCCGGCTGACCCTGCCGCCACCGTCGTGATGATCTCGAACATGGGCACCACCGTGCGATGGGTCAGCTTCTTGTACTTGCCGGCCATGCCCTTCGCCCGGGCAACGGATGCCGTGACCCCCTGTTCGCCCAGCACCCCGAGGACCGGCGCGCCCGGGGTACCGTACAGCGCCACGAGCAGGCGCCCGGGGAACAGGACCTGCCCGCCGCCGGGGAGCTGCGCTCCAGTGATCGCCGACCGGATCTTCCACTCCAGGCTCGCCTCGTGCGCGAACGGAGCGCCGAGCGCGAGCACGAAGGACGGGCGCGCCGCCGCGAGTGCCTTCACGAGGGCGGCGGATGCCTGCGGATTCGGGGCGTTGGAGGGCACGAGCCGCACCTCGACGCCCGCAGCTCGCGCCGTCGCGGCCCCGGCCAGCTGGGCCGGGTCGTCCGCCGCGAGCATCAGCCCCCCGGCGAGCGGTTCGGCCCGGTTCACGCTCCGGAGCCGGGCGGCGGGAGCGGCCGTCGCCGGCGCCTGGGCCGTGGTTGTGAGGGTTGGTGGGGAGGTCGGGGTCGACGTCGACGTCGGTGTCGGGATCGCGGTCGAACCTGAGATCGACGCGAGGTTCAGCAGCACCGGGGACCCAGGCCGCAACGCGGCGACGGCGGCCAGTCCGCCCTCCGGGGACGGCACCTCGACGATCTCGAGCCGTCGAGGCAGCAGGGCGTTGAGCGCGGCCGCCGTCGCGGCCACCCGCACCACCTCACGCGAGGCGTGGGTGCCCGTCGCGGCTGCCGTGAAGGCCGGCGCGGCGGCTCCGCCGACGTCCAGCACGGTGGATGCGCCCAGCCGGATGAGCTCGCCCTCGAGCGCGGCGCCGGCCGGGGCATCCGTCGCCTGATCCGCGGCGGGCGTGAGCAGGAGCGGTGCGCCGAGGGCGACCGCGGCGGATGCGGCGAGCAGCTGGGCCGGGGCGTCGCCGGCGGGCGCGGCGACCACGAGTTGGGCCCGCGCGAACAGCGCCCGGCTGGTCGCGATGGCGTTGGCGACCGGATCGGCGTCGGCGACGACGCTGAGGAAGGCGCCGGGGCGGACGGTCCGGGAGACGAGCACGGGCCGTTCAGGTGTCCGCTGCGGCGCCGAAGACTCGGACGCCGACTGCTCCGCCGGCTTCACGCCGACGCAGCCACTGAGCAGCACGGCGCAGACCAGAAGGGCCGCGATCCCCGCCGGGAACCGCACCCTGCCCCTCATCCTGCGCGTGATCTTCATCGTCCTCCTGTCGCTGCCTACTCGAGCAGCAGCGCCGGCTCCTCGATGATGCTGGCCACATCGGCCAGGAAGCGGCTCGCGACGTCGCCGTCGACGACGCGGTGGTCGAAGCTGGCACCGATCGTGGTGACGTACCGCACCCGCACCTCGCCGTCGACGACCCACGGCTTCTGCTTGATCGTGCCGAGCGCGACGATGCCGGCCTCGCCCGAATTCAGGATCGGCGTGCCGGTGTCCATGCCGAAAACGCCGATGTTGGTGATCGTGATCGTGCCGTTCGCCATCTCCGCCGGGGAGGTCTTGCCCTCCCTGGCCGTGAGGGTGAGCCGCTCGAGCGCCGAGGCGAGCTCGAGCAGGCTCATGTCCTGGGCTTCCTTGATGTTGGGTACGATCAGGCCGCGCGGCGTCGCCGCCGCGATCCCGAGGTTCACGTAGTGCTTGATGATGACTTCTTCGTCGGTGAAACGCGCGTTCACTGTCGGGTTGCGCCGCACGGCCCAGATCATGGCCTTCGCCATGATCAGCAGCGGCGACACCTTCACCCCGGCGAAGTCGGTCGAGGCCTTGAGCCGCTTCACGAACTCCATCGTGCGCGTGGCGTCCACGTCGACGAAGAGGCTCACGTGCGGCGCTGTGAACGCACTCTTCACCATGGCCTGCGCGATGGCCTTGCGCACGCCCTTGACCGGGATGCGCTCCTCGCGGTCCGTCGGCCACTCCGGCGTCTGGATATTGCGGAAGACGCTGGCCTGGCTCGCTTCGCGCAGCACGTCCTCGCGGGTCACGTCGCCGATCGGTCCGGTCGGTGTGACGATCGAGAGGTCGACGCCGAGGTCCTTGGCGAGCTTGCGGATCGGCGGCTTGGCGATGACCGGTCCGACGGATGCCGCCTGCGGGAGAAGCGGGAGCGGCTGCGCGGGCGGCGCGGAGGCGACCGGCGGCAGCGACATCGACTCGTGGGCGATCTTCGAGCCGGCGTGACGGCGGCGGGTGGGCATGGTCGCGGACGCGCCACGGCCCACGAGCACGGCGGCCGACGGCTCGTCGGAGATCGTGGCGCCGGCATCCGTCGCGGCCACGGCGACCTCGGACTCCGGGGCGGGCGCTACCGCTTCCGGCGCGGCACCGGCGGCCGAACCGATGGTGATGATGGGCGTTCCGACATCCACGGTCGTGCCGGCCTCGACGAGGATCTCGCCGACGACCCCGGCGAAGGGCGAGGGTAGTTCAACGAGCGACTTGGCGGTCTCGATCTCGACGAGGACCTGGTTGATGACGACGGTGTCGCCCGGCGCCACCTTCCATTCAACGATCTCGGCCTCGGTGAGCCCTTCGCCGACGTCCGGCAGAGTGAATTTCGACACGCTCATGGGGTGCGTTCCTTGCGGTTGGTCACAGCTGAAGTCACTGAGGGCATGGTCAGTAGGCGAGGGCGCGGTCGACGGCCTCGAGCACCCGGTCGGGGCTCGGCAGGAAGAAGGTTTCCACGGCGGCGGGCGGGAACGGAGTGTCGAACCCGGAGACCCGCAGCACGGGCGCCTCGAGCGAGTAGTACGCGCGCTCCATCACGGTGGCGGCGATTTCGGAGCCGACGCTGACGAAGCCGGGGGCTTCCTGGGCGACGACGAGGCGTCCCGTCTTCTCGACGGAGGCGAGGATCGGACCGTAGTCGATCGGGGAGATGGAGCGGAGGTCGATGACCTCGATGCTGATGCCCTCGCCGGCGGCGATGTCGGCGGCCTGGAGCAGCACGCTCACCATGGCGCCGTGGCCGAGCACCGTGGCATCCGTTCCGCTGCGCACGACGCGGCTGGCGTGCAGGCGCGTGCCGCTCTCACCGAACTGCACCTCGCCCTTCGGCCAGTAGCGGCTCTTCGGCTCGAAGAAGATGATCGGGTCGTCGGAGGCGATCGCTTCCTGCATCATCCAGAAGGCGTCGTGCGGGTTCGACGGGCTGACCACGCGCAGACCGGGCGTGTGCGCGAAGTACGCCTCCGGGCTTTCCTGGTGGTGCTCGATCGAGCCGATGTGGCCGCCGTAGGGGATGCGGATCACGACGGGCATGATCACGCCGCCTTCGTGCCGGTTGCGCATGCGCGCCAGCTGGCTGGTGATCTGGTCGAAGCCGGGGAAGACGAAGCCGTCGAATTGGATCTCGCAGACCGGGCGGAAGCCACGCATCGCAAGGCCGATCGCGGTGCCGATAATGCCGGATTCGGCGAGCGGGGTGTCGAGCACCCGCTTGTCGCCGAACTCGGCGTGCAGGCCCTCCGTGACGCGGAAGACCCCGCCGAGCGGGCCGATGTCCTCGCCCATCAGCAAGACCTTGGGGTCGTTCAGCATGGCCTGGCGGAGCCCGGCGTTCAGGGCCTTGGTCATGGGCAGGGTCGCGGAGGTCGCGGCCTGGTCGGTCGTGGCGGTCATCGCGCGTCGTCCCCTTCGAAGGATGCCTCGTACCGTTCGAGCCAGGTCTTCTGCTCGGCCACGAGCGGGTGCGGCTCCACGTACACGTTGTCGAAGATGATGGACCGCTCCGGCCCGGTGATCTCCAGGGAGCGGCGGCGCACGTCGGACGCGTAGTCGGCTGCCTCCTCGTCGACGGAATCGAGGAACTCCTGCGGGGCGCCGAGGCCCTGCAGGTAGGTGCGGAAGCGCACGATCGGGTCCCGGGCGACCCAGTAGGCCAGCTCTTCCGGGTCGCGGTACTTGGTGGGGTCGTCGGCCGTAGTGTGCGCGCCGACCCGGTAGGTGAGCGCCTCGATCAGGGCAGGGCCCCGGCCGGCGCGCGCGTCATCCATCGCCTTCGCGGTCACGGCGAAGCTCGCCAGCACGTCGTTGCCGTCGACCTGCGTGCCCGGGATGCCGAAGCCGCCGGCCCGGAGGTAGAGCGGAGAGCGCGACTGGCGGGTCACCGGAACCGAGATCGCCCAGTGGTTGTTCTGCAGGAAAAACACCTGCGGGGTCTGGTAGCTGGCGGCGAAGACGAGGGCCTCGTTGGCGTCGCCCTGCGAGGATGCCCCGTCGCCGTAGTAGACGATCACGGCCTGGTCGGTCTCCGGGTTGCCGGTCGCGGTCGTGCCGTCGAGCTGCATGCCCATCGCGTAGCCCGTGGCGTGCAGGGTCTGCGAGGCGAGCACCAGCGTGTAGAGGTGGAAGTTGCCGTTGTCCTCAGGGACCCAGCCGCCGAGCGTGACGCCGCGGAGCATCCGGAGGATGTCGACGGGGTCGAGGCCCCTGATCATGCCGACGACGTGCTCGCGGTACGACGGGAAGACGTGGTCCTGGGGCCGGGTGGCGTAGGCGGAGCCGACCTGGGCGGCCTCCTGGCCGTGGCTCGGCACCCAGAGGGCGAGTTGGCCCTGGCGCTGCAGGTTGGCGGCCTCGGTGTCGAACTTCCGCACGACGACCATGTCGCGGTAGAACCGGCGGTAGTCGTCTTCGGTGAGCCGGTCGAGGTAGGGAAGGAATTCGGCCGCGGACTCGGTCGGCCGGAAGACGCCCTCCGGCGAGAGCAGCTGAACGGTGGGCGCGGCGTCGGCCGGCTCGGCGTTCACGGGCGCGTCGTTCGGGGTGGCTGCCACCGTTCTAACCTATCCGCCGCGCCGGGGCGCCGACCGGTAGATCCCGCACAATCTCCGCGGAGATCCGTAGGAGTTTCTCCACAGCTTCTGCCTCGCCGATGGAGATCCGGATGCCCTCCGGGTGGAACGGGCGCACGACCAGTCCGGCAGCCAGCAGCCGGTCGGCGACCTCCGCCGTCGCTTCGCCGGTGGGTAGCCAGAGGAAGTTGCCCTGCGGCTTCGGGATGTCCCAGCCCTGCTCGGTGAGCGCCTGCCAGGCCGCATCACGGCGGTCGGCGATCACGCGCACGCGCTGCAGCAGCTCACGTTCGGCGTCGAGGGAGGCGATCGCGGCGGCGCTGGCCGGTCCGGTGACGGAGAGCGGGATGGCGGTGGAGCGGGCCGCGTCGAGGATTCGGACAGGTCCGATCGCGTAGCCGACGCGGAGGCCGGCCAGGCCGTACGCCTTGGAAAAGGTGCGCAGCACCACGAGGTTCGGGTAGCGCGACAGCAGCTCCGGCCCGTTGACCGCGTCGGGGTCCGTGACGAATTCGGCATATGCCTCGTCGAGTATGACCAGCAGGTCGCGCGGGACGACCGCCATGAACGCGTTGAACTCCTCGGCCGTGACGATCGTGCCGGTCGGGTTGTTCGGGCTGCAGACGATGATGGCGCGGGTGCGGTCGGTGATGGCCGCGGCCATCTCCGGCAGGTCGTGGCCGTGGTCGGGGCGGTTGGGCACCGGCACGCTGGTGGCGCCCGCGACGGTGACCAGGCCGGGGTAGGCCTCGAAGGAGCGCCAGGCGTAGAGAACCTCGTCGCCGGGGCCCGCCGCGGCGAGGATGAGCTGGGCGAGCAGGGCGACGGATCCGGCGCCGACGTGCACCTCATCGGCGGTCACCCCGAACCGGGCGGCGAGCCTCTCCCGAAGCGGGAGGGCGGAGGCATCCGGGTACCGGTTGAACGCATCAACGGCGTTCGCAGCCTGGACGACCCCGGGCAGCGGGTCGAACGGGTTCTCGTTGCTGGAGAGTTTGAACGCGGAGGCCTCGGCCGGTCTGCCCTGGCGGTAGGCCGGCAGGGCGACGATCTCGGGGCGCAGACGGACTGATGGCAGGTCAGAGGGGCTCACTCCGCGAGTCTACGCCGGGACATATTCGCATCGCAGAATGCGCGCCAATCTCCCGGCGACCGACGGCATCCGGTGCAATAGTGGTCGCATGGCCAGATTCCTGATCAAACTGATTGTCAATGCGGTCGCCCTGTGGTTCACGACGTTGATTGTTTCCGGCGTGCATGTCCTGCCGTACGCGCAGGACACCGGGGCCGTCGTGCTCACCTACCTGCTCGTCGCGCTCATCTTCGGGTTGGTGAACACGTTCGTCGGCGGCGTGGTGCGGTTCGTGGCGCTGCCGCTCTACATTCTCACCCTCGGCCTGCTCGCGCTCATCGTGAACGGGCTGCTGCTCATGCTCGTTGGGTGGATCTCCAGCCTCCTCGGCTTCGGTCTCGTCGTCGACGGGTTCTGGTGGGGCGTGCTCGGCGCGCTCGTGCTCGGCATCATCAGCTGGCTGCTCGGCGTCCTGGTACGGCCCGCCACCCCACGACGCTAGCCGGGATGCGGGTGGCGCGCCACGAGGTCGACTCGCCGGGGAGCGTGCCGACGACGGACTCGAGGCGGGCGCGGAAGTCCCGCAGGCGCGGCTCCGGTGACGCGTCGATGAGGCGGGCGGTCTCCCGGTAATTCGTGAGGCTGTGCGCCGGGAGCGCCTGGCTTGCCGGCACGTCGGCGCCCGCGTACACCTCGCGGCGCACGACCAGGCGCGCGTCGACACCGGCTGGCGAGCCGGCGAGTGCCGGCACGAGGTCGTCGGCGTGCTCCACACTGAGGGTGGGCACGCCGGCCACAACGGGCACCTGGGCGGACGGCGCACCGAACGTGGCGACCGCCACGGTGTTGAATGCCCCGGATGCCGCCACCTGCGCCGCGATCAGCCCGCCCTGCGAATGCCCCACCTGGATCACCGGGTCGCCCGGCCGCACCCCGGCCTCGCGCATGGACCGCAGCACCGCCCGGAACGAGCCGGCGCGACGGTCGGCGACGGCGGCCACGTTCGAGGTGACATCCCACGGCTCCGCCCTGGCGGTCGGATTCCAGTCGACAGTGCCGCCGATGTAGACCACCCAGGCTCGGTTGCGCGCGTCGCCATAGCGTTCGATCCGCACCTGGGGACCCTGCTGCGACGCGGCGGGGACCCTCGCGGCGAGGTCCTCGAGCCCCGCGGGCGGCGTCTGGGCTCGCGCCGCGCCGACCTGGGCAACCGTGACCGGGGTCTCCCGCAGCAGCCCGAGCGGGCGGGCCAGGGCGAGCGCCCCCGCCGCTGAACTGATCACCCCGAGGAGGCCGGCCCCGTCGTCACCGAGGGCCAGCGAGAGCGGCAGCGGCAGGCCGACGACGCCGGCAGCCGTGTCGTCCATCGAGGAGACGATCACCCGCACGGCGGCCACGACGGCCGGATTGGTCAGAGCTCGAGGGTTGTCGTGCAGCCAGCCGGCGACGTCGGCGGGCGGCGTGTCCGGCCCGGTGCCGGTCAGGCTGCCGAGCAGCCAGGCCGCGGCGGCGCCGGTGAGGGCCGGGCCGGCCGCCGCAAGGATGACCGGCCAGAGCCGGCCGAGCGTGTACCCGAGCCAGGCGCCGGAAAGCCGGGCGAACATCTCGGCGTTCCGTTCGGCCTCCCCGTACCCCTCGGCGGCGGCGACCAGCGCGTCGGCCAGCTCGCGGCTGCGCACCTCGACCGCGTCGATCGCGCGTTCGGCCGCGAAGACTCCCAAGCCGGGGTCGGCCGGCGTCCACGACGGCGCCGGCACCCCATCCAGGGAGCGGATGCGCGCCAAGCGCGCCTGCCAGCCCTCGGCTTCGGCGTGCAGGAGCCGCACGAGCGCCGCCTGCGCCAGCAGCGCATCCGTGGCGACCATGGTGGTCCCGCCGCCCGATACGATCAAGCCGCCGCCATCCGGGCCGCCCAGGCCGGTCATCCGGCTGCCGTGAGCCTCGAAATACACGCCTGCACGGCGGCGAGGGCCTCGTCGAGCTGGCGCGACGCCCGGCCGAGGTCGCCCTGCAGCTCGGCGAGCTGCTCGGCGTACCCCCGCTGGGCCGCGGAGCACCACGAAGCATTGAGGTCGGCCGCCGCCACGGACCTCACGGCGAGTTCCACGTCGTCGCGCAGCGCGACGAGCAGCGTCCGCTCCTCGCGCAGCGCCCCGAGCCGTTTGGCCTGCGCCGAGCCATCGAGGATGCCGGCAGCCAGGGTCTCCACAATGCCTCCTTCCGGTTGCGCAGAGTGTGACACGCGCTACGCTCGTCGATGCCGCGGTAGCAGGGTATTCGTGCCATCTGACAAGAAATGGGTTGGTGTGGAGGAGGGGAATGTGATCCACAATGGAGGGATGAGATTTGCCGCGCTCACACCCGATGAGTCGATGCCGTTCCGGATTATCTTCGTCTGCACCGGCAACATCTGCCGCTCTCCGATGGCGGAGGTCATGCTGCGCGACCTCGTCACCCGCTCCGGGCTGAGTCGGCTGATCACGACGAGCTCTGCAGGCACCGGCGACTGGCATGTGGGTGAGCAGGCGGACCGCCGCACGATCACCGCCCTGGCCAAGGCCGGCTACGACGGCAGCCACCATCGCGCCCGCCAGTTCGACCCGGCCTGGTTCGCCGACCTCGACCTCGTGGTGGTGCTCGACCGCTCGCAGGAACGCATCCTGCGCAACTGGGCCGCCACCGAACACGACCGCAACAAGGTGCACCTGCTGCTCAGCTTCGACACCGAACAGGCCCCCCTCCGCGACGTCCCTGACCCGTACTATTCCGACGATGCGCTATTTGACTCGGTTTTGGGCATGATTGAGAGAGCAAACCAGGCGCTCTTCAAGCAGCTCGCGCCCGCAATCAGACAGGGAACCCGATGAGTCCACTACCCCCACAGGCCCTCAGCCCGCTCGACGGCCGCTACCGCGCCGCCGTCACCGAACTGGGTGAGTACCTCTCAGAGGCCGGGCTCAACCGCGCACGCGTGCAGGTCGAGGTGGAATGGCTCATCGTTCTGACCGACCGCAGGCTGTTCGGTTCCTCACCCCTGGACGCCGAGCAGAAGGCGGCGCTCCGGCACCTCGTGACCGGCTTCGGCCAGGCCGAAATCGACGAACTCGCGACCCTCGAAGCCACCACACGGCACGACGTCAAGGCCGTCGAGTACCTCGTTCGCCGCCGCCTGTCGGCGCTCGGCCTCGACCACATCAGCGAACTCACACACTTTGCGGCCACGAGCGAGGACATCAACAACCTGTCCTACGCGCTGACCGTGAGCCAGGCCGTGCGCGAGGTGTGGCTGCCCAAGTTCCGCGCCGTCATCGACGCCCTGCGGGCCAGGGCCGAGGAGTACCGGGCGGATGCGATCCTGGCGCGCACGCACGGACAGCCGGCCACGCCGACCACCATGGGCAAGGAAATCGCCGTCTTCGTCTACCGCCTGGAGCGGATCCTGAAGCAGGTCGAAGCAAACGAGTACCTCGGCAAGTTCAGCGGCGCGACGGGCACGTTCGCTGCCCACGTGTCGGCCGACCCATCCGTCGACTGGCCGGCCGTGTCGCGCGAGTTCGTCGAGGGCCTCGGGCTCACCTGGAACCCGCTGACCACCCAGATCGAATCGCACGACTGGCAGGCGGAGCTGTACTCAAAGGTTTCGCACGCCAACCGGGTGCTGCACAACCTCGCCACCGACGTGTGGAGCTACATTTCGATCGGGTACTTCCGCCAGATCCCGCAGGTCGGGGCCACCGGCTCGTCGACGATGCCGCACAAGATCAACCCGATCAGGTTCGAGAACGCGGAGGCCAACCTCGAGCTCTCCAGCGCCATCCTCGACTCGCTCGCGGCGACGCTGGTCACCTCACGGCTGCAGCGCGACCTGACCGACTCGACCACCCAGCGCAACATCGGCGTGGGCTTCGGCCACTCGCTGCTCGCCCTCGACAACATCGTGCGCGGGCTCGGCGAGATCGACATCGACCGCACGCTGCTCGCGGCAGACCTCGATTCGAACTGGGAGATCCTCGGCGAGGCGATCCAGACCGTGATCCGGGCCGAGGTGAGCGCCGGGCGCTCCTCGATCGAGGACCCCTACGCGCTGCTCAAGGAGCTCACCCGCGGCAAGCGCATCAACCGCGACGACCTCATCGAGTTCGTCTCCGGGCTGGAAATCGGGGATGCAGCGAAGCAGCGGCTGCTCGAGCTGACGCCGGGCACCTACGTGGGCCTGGCGGATTCGCTGGTCGACTACCTGCGCTAACGCCTCACCGCCTCGCGCGGGACGTGCGCCGCTACGCGGGGGCGCGCCTCCCGCGAAGCGGCGTGCTCCCCGCGCGGCGGGTCAGTGGCCGTGGTTCTGTTCGTCGAGGTCGTTCTTCTCGGCCGCATCGGGCTTCAGGTTGAGCGAGAACATCGCGATGGTGATGAGCGCCACGATGAACGTGATGCCGAGGGCGATCACGGACAGCATGATTTCCCGGGTGCTGAGCAGGATGACGAGTCCGACGAACAGGGCCATCCCGCCGGAGAGGCCGACGAGTTCGACAGGCTTCAGCCGGTCCGATCGGCTGGGCTGGTGCGGGGTGTTCTGGGTCACAGGGTGTCCGAATCGTTGACGGCGGGGGCAGCGGAGCGCGCATCCGGCGCCGCAGACCATTTGAGGGAGAGCCCGGCTATGACAAGGTACACGCCGAGCATGACGAGGTAGGCACCGAGCAGGCCGACGGAGACGACGGCGTGCGGCGGCAGGAGCAGGAAGGCGAGGGCGAGCACGGCGGTGAAAGCGCCGACGAGCATCCAGTCTTTGGCGGATGCCGAACGCCCGCGCACCCGCAGGCCGCTGTACAGCTCGAGGAAGCCGGTCACCGCGCCCCATACGCTGACCAGGTACAGGAAGAAGCCCAGGCCGCCGGCGTGCAGGGTCAGGGCCAGCGCTCCGGCGACGACACCGACGACGCCCTGGACGGTGAAGAGCGTGCGGTCGCGCCGGTCTTCCAGGCCGCGTGGGCCGAGGACGACGAGCACCAGGCCGCTGAGCAACGCGAAACTGCCGAAGGCGACGAGGCCGAACTCCGCGGAGTGGTTCGCGTTGAAGGTGATGACGACGGCCGGAACGAGGGCGATCACGGCCCGGAAGATCGGCACGGTCCAGTACCGTTGGCCGGTGGCGGATGCTGCCTGGGCGTTCGCCACGCGGGGACCTCTTTCATTGCCGGTTGAGACGGCTCCAGTCTACGTGGGGCGCGGCACGGCATCCTGATCGGGCCCGGGCGCGACGGTCAGGCGCCGGGCCACCCTTGACTCCTGCAGTTTGGCTCGGCGGGCCGGATGAGGGCCATTTTGAGCGGTTTCACGTGAAACCGCAGGAGTTATGCGCGCGCCGAGGGTCGCACAGTGCCGAAGCCGCCATGAGAGCTGGTCGAATTAGAGCGCGTTGACCGCGCTCAGGACCTTGGTCAGCGAGTCCTTTGCGTCGCCGAAGAGCAGCGTGGTCTTCGGGTCGTAGAGCAGCTCGTTCTCGATGCCGGCGAATCCGGGCCGCATCGACCGCTTCAGGAACACCACCTGCCTGGCCTGCTCGACCTCGAGAATCGGCATCCCGTAGATGGGGGAGCCCGGCGAGGACTTCGCCGCAGGGTTCACGACGTCGTTCGCGCCGACGACGAGGGCGACATCCGTGTGGGAAAACTCCGGATTGACCTCCGCCATCTCCTTGAGCGACTCGTAGGGCACGTTCGCCTCGGCGAGCAGCACGTTCAT
>DHJB01000038.1:10607-10836 GCA_002404115.1 Microbacteriaceae bacterium UBA4731 | reverse complement strand
CCGATGGCCGAGCCGGTGTAGGGGGCGAGGTACTTGAAGCCGGCCGGGTCGGAGGCCGGAGCGGCGACGATGGTGGTGTACTCCATCGCGCCGGCGTCTTCGAGGGCACCCTTGACCGAAGCGATCGTGGATCCCTTCTGGCCGATGGCGACGTAGATGCAGCGAACCTGCTTGTTCGTGTCGCCGGACTCCCAGTTGGCCTTCTGGTTGATGATGGTGTCGATCGCGA
>DHJB01000038.1:0-10469 GCA_002404115.1 Microbacteriaceae bacterium UBA4731 | reverse complement strand
GCGCTGGCCGCGGCCGATCGGGATCATCGCGTCGATGGCCTTGATGCCGGTCTGCATCGGCTCGTGGACCGACTTGCGGGACATGACGCCGGGTGCCTGCAGTTCGAGCGCACGGCGGCCTTCGGTCGCGATGGGGCCGAGGCCGTCGATCGGGGCGCCGAGCGGGTCGACGACGCGACCGAGGTAGCCATCGCCGACGGGAACGGAGAGAACCTCGCCTGTGCGGTGCACCTCCATGCCCTCAACGACTCCAGCGAACTCGCCGAGCACGACGACGCCGATCTCATCTTCGTCGAGGTTCTGGGCGAGGCCCAGCGTTCCGTCGGCGAACTTGATGAGCTCGTTGGCCATCACGCCGGGCAGACCCGAAACGTGGGCAATTCCGTCGCCGGCTGTGGTGACGTAACCGACCTCGGTCGTTGCGGTCTTGTTCGGCTCGTAGGACTTGACGAAGTCCTGGAGAGCGTCGCGGATCTCATCGGGGCTGATCGTTAGTTCTGCCATCATCTTCCCTTTTCTGTACGGGGTGTACAGGTTTTGTCTTTTCGAGACGTTGCCGTCTGCGAGGTTTCTATTCCGGTTGACCGTAGGTCAGCCGGCAAGCTGGAGTCTCAAGTCCTTGAGGCGGGTGGCGATGCTGCCGTCGATCACGTCATCGCCGATCTGCACGCGCACGCCGCCGACGAGGGTAGGGTCGACGATCTGGTTGATCGTGAGTTCGCGGCCGTAACGCACCGCCAGGCTCTTGTTCAACCGCTCGAGCTGCTCCGGGGACAACGCGCCGGCCGAGGCGACCGTCGCGATCGACGTTCCGGACTGGTCGGCGACAACGGAGGCCGCGTGGCGCAACAGCTGGCCGATCCGTCGGCCGCGAGGCTGACGCACCAGGTGACGGACGATCGCCAGAGTGTGGGCCGAAACCTTGCCGTCGAGGAGTGCGTTGACGAGCTCCAGCTTCGATTCCGCTCGGCCGAGCTTGCTCGTGAGGGCAAGTTCAAGTCCGGCATTGGAGGAAACCGCCGCGGCGAAGGAGAACAGTTCGGCCTCGATTGACACGTTCCTCGGCGCGGAGGCGGCGGTTGCCCGCAGCCCCAGCTCTTCGATGCCGGCCAGCAGGTCACCCTGGCTGGACCAGCGCACCGAAGCGGCCGCCTTGAGCAGTTCGACCGCGCTCGGCGTGAGGGTGGGGGAAAATACTCGCTCGACGAGAGCAACCCGTGCCGCGACGGGCGACGACGAGTCGGCCAGCGCTGAACGCAGCTGGGACGAGTCGCCGACGACTCGTCCGGCGGTGAACAGGCTTTCGCCCGTCGCCAGATCGACCGAGCTGCCGAGGGCAGCCAGTGCGGCCCTCGACGAGGCCAAAGCCTCTCTGGTGGCGCTTCCCATTACTTAGCTGCCTTCTCCGAAGCCTCGAGGTCTGCGAGGAAGCGATCGACAATTGCGCCGGCCTTCGCGTCGTCGGTCAGGCTTTCGCCGATTACGCCGGAGGCGAGGTCGATGGCCAGGGTGCCGACTTCGGAGCGGAGCGACACGACTGCTGCCTGGCGCTCTGCTTCGATCTGGGTCTTGGCGCTGGCAGCGATGCGTGCTGCCTCAACCGATGCCAGTTCCTTGTGCTCTGCCACGATCCGCTGACCGTCGGCGCGAGCCTGGTCACGGATGTGGCCGGCCTCGGAGCGTGCCTCAGCGAGCTGGGCCGTGTACTGCTCGAGAGCAGCCTCGGCCTTGCGCTGGGCGTCGTCGGCCTTGGCGATGTTGCCCTCGATGGCCTCTGCGCGGTCGTCGAGGAGCTTCTGCATCCTCGGGAGCACGAGCTTCCAGAAGAAGAACAGAATCACGGCAAAGCAGACCGCCGACCAGATGAGGTCGGGAATCCCGGGGATGAGCGGGTTGTGCTGCTCGCCCACGGCGGCAGCTGCAATCACTGCGTGAAGCATCATGCCTCCTAACTAGGTAGTAAAGAGGACTAAACGAAGATGAAGTAAGTGGCGATGCCGATGAAGGCGAGCGCCTCGGTGAAGGCAATACCGATGTACATCAGCACCTGCAGGCGACCGGCGAGTTCGGGCTGACGCGCGACACCCTCAATGGTCTTGCCGACGACGATGCCGACGCCGATTGCCGGGCCGATCGCGGCGAGGCCGTAGCCTACGGTCGCGATGTTTCCGTTGATTGCAGCGAGAACGGTTGTTGCGTCCACGTGTGTTTCCTTCCGTAGTGACGAGGCCGGCGAGCGCCGAAATCGTTGTTTAGTGTTCCTCAGCCAGCGCGAGCTGGATGTAGACAGCGGTGAGCAGGGCAAAAATGTAGGCCTGGAGCGCCGCGATCAGCAGCTCGAACAGCGTGAAGGCGAATCCGAAGACGAGGGTGCCGGCGCCGAACAGCTTGAATCCGCCCTCGGTCGTGAAGAAGAAGAACTGGGTGGCCGCGAAGAACAACACGAGCAGCAGGTGGCCGACGATCATGTTCATCATCAGTCGGAGCGTGAGCGTGACCGGGCGGATAAGGAACGTCGAAATGAATTCGATCGGCGTCACGACGATGTACAGCCCCCACGGAACACCGGGCGGGAAGAGGGAGTTGCGGAAGAACTTGCCCGGGTTCTTCTTGACGCCGGCGTAGATGAACACGCAGTAGGAGGTGATCGCGAGCACGAGCGGCACGCCGATCACCGAGGTGCCGGCGATGTTGAGCCCGGGGATCGCACCGGTGAAGTTCATGAACAGGACCATGAAGAAGATGGCCGTGAGCAGGGGAAGGAACCGCTTGCCGTCCTTCTTGCCGAGCAGGTCCTCCGCGATGTTGACCCGGACGAAGTCCAGGCCCATCTCGGCCAGGCTCTGCAGCCGGGTCGGGATGATCGTCATCTTGCGAGTGCCGAGCCAGAATACGAGCATCAGCACCGCAATCGCCAGGAGGCGGATGAGGATGATGCGGTTCATCTCAAACGGAGTGTTTGCGAAGAAGATGACGTCGGGAAAAAATTCGTTGATCGATGGACCTTGGAAGCCGCCGCCATCGCTTGCGAGCGGGACCAGCAGGTTTACAGCGTTTTCTAGCAGCGCTTTCTCCTGTTTTCGGGCGGTGAGCTCTGCTCTCGCGACGACGAATGAATGGTGGGCTTACGACGCTGTGCAGCAGGCGCAAGCCGGGGCGGATCGCTCGTAACTCTAGCAAGAAACGGGCCTAGAGCCGAATCGAGAGAGAAGTATTACTCCCGGTCGCCCGAGCCGGGGAGGGTGGCGTCGCTCACATACGGCATCCGGCTCTTCATGACCACGACCGCATCGACGACGAGCGAGCCGACCACACCGGCGATGATGCTGAGGAAGAGCACGATCGGGTGAACCCACGGCTGGTCCTTGAGCAGGATCACGAGCACGAGGAACAGCACGAACTTGACCAGCCAGCCACCCAGGACGATGCCGAAGAACGCGCCGATGGCCGCGTCCGAACCCGCGAACCGGTTGGCGAGCAGGATGCTGGCGGCCGTGATCCCCATGAAGACAACGGCCATCACCGTTCCGACCAGGGCGCTGAGCACGCCGGGGCCGCCGGCGACGAGCCCGCCGACGATGGCGCCGACAACGGCGATGCCGAGCGCGAGCAGGCCTCCCCAGACCAGGATGCGGTGCAGCACCGGGATCGACGACGGCTGGTTCGTGGGTGGTGTAGGGGTGGTCATGCGATCTCCTCGGCGTTCTCAGAAGCCTCATCGAGAGGGTCGAGTTGGGCGGTTTCAGCGGTGTGGCCTGATGTGCTCGGCGCGAGCTGGCTGGCGGCCTCGACCGCCTTCCGGCGGCTCAGCGGGGCCAGCGTGACGATCGTGCAGGCGAGCAGCGCGAGGACCAGGAAGATGGTGGCGTACCAGCCGGGAAGCTTGAAATAGACCGGCAGGACGTAGTACAACAGGCAGCCGATCGACGCCGCGGCCGTCCAGCCGTAGAAGATGAGCACGGCGTGCAGTTGGGAGTGTCCCATGTCGAGGAGCCGATGGTGCAGATGCTTCCGGTCCGCGCTGAACGGCGACTTGCCGGCGCGCACACGGCGGAAGACGGCCAGTCCGAAGTCGAGCAACGGGATGATCAGGATCGCCACCGGCAGGATGATCGGGATGAACGCCGGGAAGAGCACGGAGCGGTTGACGGCGGTGGGGTCGATCTGGCCGGTGATGGCGATCGCGGAGGTGGCCATCAGGAGGCCGACCAGCAGGGCGCCGGCATCGCCCATGAACATCTTGGCCGGATGCCAGTTCAGCGGCAGGAACCCGGCGCACGCCCCCACGAGGATCGCGGCGATCAGCGACGCGAGGTTGAAGTAGTTGGTGGGAGAGGTGTCCCGAGCCAGCAGGTAGCTGTAGAGGAAGAACACGCCGTTGGCGATGAGCGCGACGCCGGCCACGAGGCCGTCGAGCCCGTCGATGAAGTTGATCATGTTCATCACGATCACGATCGCCATGACCGTGATCACGATCGACATCCAGCCGGAGCCGACGGTGAGACCGCCGATCGGCAGGGAGTAGATCTGCACGCCCTGCCAGGCGACCAGGCCGGCGGCGATGAACTGTCCGGCCAGTTTGGTCATCCAGTCGAGGTCCCAGATGTCGTCGGCGACGCCGAGGAGCACGATGAGCAGCGCGGCGCCCACGATGGCGAGGATCTTCTGCGGATCCGCGAAGATCAGCCGCAGCGGGGCGAACTGGGAGGCGATCAGGTAGGAGACGCCGAAGGCGACGAGGATGCCGAGGAACATCGCGATCCCGCCCAGGCGCGGCGTCGGCATGGTGTGCACGTCGCGTTCCCGGATCTTCGGGTAGAGACGGTACTTGAGGCTCAGCTTGTAGACGACGATCGACAGCCCGAAGGTGACGACGGCGGAGATGATGGCAAGGACGATGAATAAGGTCATGGGTTAGCCGGCGGCGGCGGCCTCGTCAGTGTCTTCGGTGTCATTGTCGCCGGTGTCATTGTCGTCGGTGTCACTGTCGTCGGTGTCACTGTCGTCGGTCGGCGCGGGTGCGTCGGTCGTGGCAGATGCGTCGGCGGCGGGATGCTCCGGCGCGAGCGCGTCGCCGATGACGGCTTCGATCGCCGCCCGCGAGATGACGCCGTTCCGCACGATGTGCAGCTTGCCGCCGTTGGTGTCGAAGCCCGTGGCATCCACGATCGTGGACGAGGTGTCGCCTGCGCGGTCGCCGACGGGCTCGTAGGCCAGTCCCGCCACTCCCCCGTCGAGGTAGACCGCAACGCTGTTGCCGAGCATGTCCTCTGCACCATGCACGTCGATCGCGGCCGGCTTCCCGGTGCGGTTGGCCGACGACACGGCCAGCGGGCCGGTCTCGGCGAGCAGGTCGAGCGCCACCTTGTTGCTCGGCATGCGCAGCGCGACCGTGCCCTTGGCCTCGCCGAGGTCCCAGACGAGCGACGGCTGGGCGTTGAGCACGACGGTGAGCCCTCCCGGCCAGAATTCGGCGACGAGGTCGCGGACCGGCTGCGGCACGTCCTGGGCGAGGGCGTCGAGCGTCGGGATGCCGGGGATGAGCACGGGCGGCGGCGACTCGCGGCGGCGACCCTTCGCATCCAGCAGGCGTTGCACTGCTTCGGGGCTGAACGCGTCGGCGGCAATGCCGTACACGGTGTCGGTGGGTATGACAACGAGCGCGCCGCGGCCGATGGCAGAGCGTGCGAGTCTCATGCCGGCCGTATATTGCGTGTCGTCCGAGCAGTCGTAGATGCGTGTCATTGGGCACGATTCTAGTGCAGGGGCCTTGGCGGCGAGGTTCGCCGCCGCCGAGAGTTAGGGGCGGAGGGCGGTGGTCGCGCGGTCGCGCGTGGTGAGGTCGCGGTGAGTTGCGGTGGCGCGCCAGCCGTCGGCGGCCAGGAGCGCACGGATCTCGGCCCCCTGCAGCTCCCCGTGTTCGATCACGAGCACCCCGCCCGGCCTCAGCAGGCGCAGGGCCGACTGGGACACATGGCGGACGACGTCGAGCCCGTCCGACCCGCCGTACAGCGCGTGCGCGGGGTCGAACAGGCGCACCTCAGGGTCGCGCGGGATGGCGTCCGCCGGGATGTACGGCGGGTTGGAGATGACGACGGCGACCGTGCCGTTCAGTTCAGTCAGGGCATCGGCGAGGTCGCCGAAGACGAGGGTCGCGTTCGGCGCGCCCACCTCCTCGAAGTTGCGGGTCGTCCACGGGAACGCGTCCGACGAGTTCTCGACCGCCCAGACCCGCGCATGCGGAACTTCCGTGGCCATGGCCAGCGCGATGGCGCCGCTGCCCGTCCCGAGGTCGACGCCGATCGGCTCCGGGTCGGCCATGGAGCGGAGCGCATCGATCGCGACCTGCGCCACCTGCTCGGTTTCGGGCCGCGGCACGAACACCCCGGGCCCCACATTCAGTTCCAGCATCCGGAACGGCGCCCGGCCGGTGATGTGCTGGAGCGGCTCGCGCTCCGCCCGGCGCCGGACGAGTTCGAGGATGGCGGCGGCATCCGTCTGGCTCAGAGTCGTGCGCAGGATGCCGGCGGCCTGCACCTGGCCGCGGCTCTGGCCGAGAACGTGGCCGATCAAAAGGTCGGCGTCGACCTCCGCGTCGGAGATTCCGGCGCGGGACAGGGCGTCGATCGCGTGCGCGCGCATCGCCTCGATGGTGGCTGGGACGGCTGGTTCGGCTGGTTCGGCACTCGAAATGGTCACACAGGCCAGTGTCACACATCGGAATGTTACGCACGGGGGCGGGAATTGCGGCCTAGGCTGAACGAGGTTGTTGACCCCCCAGCGAAAGGTGCCCTCCGTGGCGGCGAAGATTTACTCAGACATCACCGGAGCCGTCGGCGGCACCCCCCTCGTGCGGCTCAACCGGATCACGGATGGCGCGGCCGCCACTGTGCTCGCCAAGCTCGAGTTCTACAACCCGTCCGGCAGCGTCAAGGACCGCATCGGCATCGCCATCGTCGACGCCGCTGAGGCGTCGGGCGAACTGGCTCCGGGCGGAACCATCGTCGAAAGCACCAGCGGCAACACCGGCATCGCCCTGGCCATGGTCGGCGCAGCTCGCGGTTACCAGGTCATCCTCGCGATGCCGGAGACGATGAGCAAGGAGCGTCGCGTGCTGCTGCGCGCGTACGGCGCCGAGGTCGTGCTGACGCCCGGATCGGAGGGCATGCGCGGCGCGGTCGAGAAGGCGAAGGAAATCGTCGCGAACACCCCGGGCGCGATCTTGGCCCGCCAGTTCGACAACCCGGCCAACCCCGCCATCCACCACGCGACCACGGGCGTCGAGATCTGGGACGACACCGACGGCGCCGTCGACATCCTGGTCGCCGGCATCGGCACCGGCGGCACTATTACCGGCGCCGGGCAGCTGCTCAAGGAGCGCAAGCCCGAGGTCGTCGTCGTCGGGGTCGAACCGAAGGATTCCCCCATCCTCACCGGCGGCGCTCCAGGCCCCCACAAGATCCAGGGCATCGGCGCCAACTTCATCCCGGCCGTGCTCGACACGCACGTCTACGACTCGATCACCGACGTTACGCTGGCCGACTCCCTCGCCACCGCTCGTCGGCTGGCGACGGATGAGGGCATCCTGGCCGGCATCTCCGGCGGGGCGGCCGTCTGGGCCGCACTCGAGCAGGCGAAACTCCCCGAGAACGCCGGCAAGACCATCGTCGTCGTCGTGCCAGGCTTTGGGGAGCGCTACATCTCCACCGTGCTCTACGAGGACCTGCTGGACTAGCGGATGGGAGTCTTCTCGCGCATCCGTGAGGATGTCGCCACTGCGCGCGCGCATGACCCGGCCGCGCGCAGCAACATCGAAGTGTTCCTCGCCTACAGCGGGCTGCACGCGGTGTGGGCGTACCGGATCACCAATCGATTGTGGCTGGACGGCCTGTGGCTGCCGGCCCGGCTGCTCTCCCAGTTCACGAGGTTCCTCACCGGCATTGAGATCCACCCCGGCGCGACGATCGGACGCCGGCTGTTCATCGACCACGGCATGGGCGTGGTGATCGGCGAGACGGCTGAACTCGGCGACGACGTGATGCTCTACCACGGGGTCACGCTGGGCGGCAAGAGCCGCCACGGCGTGCAGCGCGGCGCGAAGCGGCATCCAACCCTCGAAGACGGCGTGACGGTCGGTGCCGGCGCGAAGATCCTCGGCCCCGTGCGAATCGGGGCCTGGAGCACGATCGGCGCCAACGCCGTGGTCACGAAGGATGCCCCGCCGAAGTCGCTGCTCCTCGGAATCCCCGCGACGATCCGGCCCGTCTCCCCCGACACAATCGAGGCCGCCCGGGGCCTGATGCACTCCGAGGACTGACGACTCGACCGAGTCGGCGCTGAGGGAAGATAGAAGCATGTCCGATTCAGCGCCATCGCCCGCCGACCTCTCCCTGCCCGTCCTCGACCTGTCCCGCCTCGACGCTGGCGAGGCCGAAGCCGAGGCGTTCAGGACCGAGCTGCGTGAAGCGACCCACGAATACGGTTTCTTCTACCTCACCGGTCATGGCGTGCCGGCCGAACTCGTCGACCGCGTGATGCGCACCGCCCGGGCCTTCTTCGACCTGCCTGAGGCCGACAAGATGGCCATCGAGAACCTGCAGAGCCCGCATTTCCGCGGCTACACGCGGGTCGGCGGCGAACTCACCCAGGGCAAGGTCGACTGGCGGGAGCAGATCGACATCGGCCCGGAGCGTGCGGCGGTCCCCCGCGGCCCGGGGACCCCGGACTACCTGCGCCTCGAAGGCCCGAACCAGTGGCCGAGCGCCCTCCCGGAGCTCCGTGAGGTCATCACGCAGTGGCACGACGAGCTCAGCGCCGTGGCGCTTCGCCTCATGCGGGCCTGGGCGCTCTCCCTCGGCGCCGACGAGGATGTCTTCGACGAGGCCTTCGCCCGCGAGCCCTTCACGCTGATCAAGATCGTGCGCTACCCCGGCAAGTCAGACCCGACCCCGCGGCAGGGTGTCGGCGCGCACAAGGATTCCGGCGTGCTGACCCTTTTGTTCGTCGAACCCGGCAAGGGCGGGCTGCAGGTCGAGAAGGACGGTGCGTGGATTGACGCGCCGCCGCTCGACGGTGCCTTCGTGGTCAACATCGGGGAGCTGCTCGAAGTGGCGACTGACGGCTACCTCAAGGCAACCGTGCACCGCGTGATCTCGCCGCTCCTCGGCGACGACCGGATCTCAATCCCGTTCTTCTTCGGCCCGGCCCTCGACGCGACGATCCCCCTGCTGACGCTGCCCTCTACCCTGGAGGCGCCGGGCATCACCGTCGACCCGGCGAACCCGATCTTTACGACCTACGGCGAGAACGCGCTGAAAAGCCGGCTTCGCGCGCATCCGGATGTCGCCGCCATCCACCACCCGGATCTGGCCGGATAGCGCCAACGGCGTGATCAGCGGCCATTGCGGCCCCCGCGAAAACGCAGTTGTGCGCGTTATGAGGGCCTCATAACGCGCACAACTGCGTTCTCGCGAAGGGAAAGAACGGGATACGAGGGTTAGTCGTGGTCGCCGATCTCGGCCAGGCGAGTTGCCTCGTCGGCCGTGATGCAGGACTCGATGACGGCATCCAGTGCGCCGTTCATCACGGTGTCCAGGTTGTACGCCTTGTAGCCGGTGCGGTGGTCCGCGATGCGGTTCTCCGGGAAGTTGTACGTGCGGATGCGCTCTGACCGGTCCATGGTTCGGATCTGGCCCTTGCGCACGAGGGATGCCGCCGCGTCGATTTCTTCCTGCTGACGGGCGAGCACGCGGGCACGCAGAACGCGCATGCCGGCTTCACGGTTCTGAAGCTGGCTCTTCTCGTTCTGCATGGCCACGACGATGCCCGTCGGGAGGTGGGTGATCCGCACGGCGGAGTCGGTCGTGTTCACTGACTGGCCGCCGGGGCCGCTCGAGCGGTAGACGTCGATCTTGAGGTCGTTCGGGTGGATCTCGACCTCTTCGGGCTCGTCGACCTCGGGGAAAACCAGCACGCCGGCCGCCGAGGTGTGGATGCGGCCCTGGGACTCGGTCACCGGAACCCGTTGGACCCGGTGCACGCCACCTTCGTACTTCAGCCGCGCCCACGGAGCGTCGGCGGGATCGGTCACGCCGCGCGACTTCACCGAAACCTGCACATCCTTGTAACCGCCGAGGTCGGACTCGGTGGCGTCGATGACCTCGGTCCGCCAGCCACGACGCTCGGCGTAGCGCAGGTACATCCGAAGCAGGTCGCCGGCGAAGAGCGCAGACTCCTCGCCCCCCTCGCCGGCCTTGACCTCGAGGATGATGTCGCGGTCGTCATCGGGGTCGCGGGGCACCAACAGCCGGCGCAGCTTGTCCTCAGCCGCGGCCAGCACGGCCTCGAGCGCGGGCAGCTCCTCGGCAAACGCCTTGTCCTGCGTGGCCAGCTCACGGGCCGTGGCCACGTCATCTCGAGCCGCGTGCCACGCGTGGTATGCCGCGACGGTCGGTGCCAGCGCGGCATAC
>DHJB01000005.1:625-3504 GCA_002404115.1 Microbacteriaceae bacterium UBA4731 | reverse complement strand
TTGGCATCACCAGGCGGAGGACAGAACTCGATCGCCTTGCTATCGGGCGGAGCGGAAACAACCCAGGCGAAGCATCCTCCTTCGGATGCGACCCCGGCGAACATACAGGGCTCGGCTGGGACCATGAAGGACTTCCTGGACTTCGTCATCACCGACGTCGATGCGTACTGGAGCGGAGTATGGGAGGACGCCGGCCGCCCCGAACCCCAGGTCACCTACGCCTTCCCGGCGGCCGGTGAAGTGCTCCCATCCCAATGCGGCGGTCCCACCGACGATCTCAGCGCCTTCTACTGCCCCCCTGATGATGAAATCATCGTGTCCCAGAGTGTCGCCGTACAGATATGGGACGGCACCATCGTCACAAACCCCGACGGCAACATGCAGCACAAGACCGGCGATTTCTCGGTCGCGTACGTGGTGGCCCACGAGTATGCGCACTCGCTCCAGGCCGAACTCGGCATCCTGCGGCCGAACGTCCTGGTCTATCCCACCGTCAACACCGAGCTCCACGCCGACTGCTGGGCGGGCGTCTGGGCGAACTCCGCCGACTACGAAGGAATACTCGACCGGGGTGACATCGAGGAGGCGGTGCAAACGACACTCGACCTGGGCGATTACGCGATTGACGACCCGCTGCACCACGGGACTCCGGCCCAGCGCAGCGAGGCCTTCCTGACCGGGTATGACAGCGGCATTCCGGACGATTGCGAGCCGTACCTGCTGGACCATTATTAGGTTCGCACTACAAGTTCGACCGGCGCCGGCGCCTCCCGATGTCGCGCCGGGCAGGGAGGGGCCCGGCCAACGGGGCAGATCGGGGTGAGCCGCCCTACTGTCCGAGCGCGAGCACGGCGACCGTGGCGGCGAGCAGCAACAGCACAACGTTCACGCCGAGCACCTTCTGCTCGCCGCGGCGGATGTGCACGACCATGGCGACGATCTGCACGAGCACCAGGCCGAACGCCGCGGCCGCCGTGAGCAAGGGCGCGATCCCCGTGACCAGCGGCAGGATGACGCCGAGCGCGCCGAGGATCTCGACCGCGCCGATCGCCTTCAGCTGGGGTTCGGCGAAGTCCTCGACCCAGCCCATTTGCGGCAGGAGCTTCGCCTTGCTCCTGGCGACCTTGCTGAACCCGGCGAGGAGGTAGACGAGAGTGAGGAGCACCGCGGTGATCCAGAGGGTGATGGTCATGGGAACCGTTCCTTCGCGTATTCGTTACTGCACATTAGTTACGATAGGTATGTAACCTAACGAGTAGTTACTTTTATAGCGCACGAGGTCCACGCACTGCTCTGTGCGCAGGGCACACGAGGGTAAGAAATGGACGATCACGGCATGACGACGACAGAACCGCACCCGGCGCAGATGGAGGGGATGTGCGCGGGCCCCGGCAACGACGGCTCGCTCATCCGCGACCTGCTCGATCACCTCGGCGACAAGTGGACCCTCCTCGTCGTGGGGATGCTCGAAGCGGGAGCCGTGCGGTACTCCGAGCTGAAGAACCGCGTGCCCGGCATCTCGCAGCGGATGCTCACGCTCACCCTCAAAAAGCTCGAGCGCGACGGTCTCGTTCGCCGCGAAAGCTTCCCCGAAATCCCGCCGCGGGTCGAGTACGAACTCACCCCGCTCGGGCACACGCTCATTCCCCCGGCCGTCGCCTTCGCGGCCTGGGCACTCGACAACTCGGCCGAGATCCTGGCCAGGCGGGCCGAGTTCGACGCGAGGGAGTAGCGTGCGCGGCGGGCTACGGCTCCATGTCGTCGTGGGTGACGATCCGCGAGAGCTCAATGCCGCCGCCCGGCAGCATCCAGAAGTGCAGTCGGCGAGCGGCCGAGGTGCTCTGCTCGATGGCGACGCGCATGCAGCGGGCGCCGTCTGAACGCACCCGGTCGTGAGCGGTCGCGCCATTCCCCTGCCGCAGCGGGTGCAGCGCGCGGCCGGGCAGGCTCTTCACGCGGCCGGTGAGCACGTCGACGGATGCCTTGAACGCCTTCGCCAGCTGGCCGCCGTCGAGTCCCCCGAGCGACTCGGCGAAACGGTCGGACAGCACGTAGGCGTCGGGGAGCGGCCACTCCGCACGGTCCGTCGGAGGGACGCGGTCGACCCAGGCCAGGTGGATTTCATGGCGGACCCAGCCGTCGGCATCCGTCCACTGGGCGCGACGCAGCTCGAACTCGTTGGTGACCGTCGGCGCGGGCTGCGTGCGGCGTGATTCGCGCAGCATCCGCTTCTGGCTGCGCTGGTCGGCGCGCAGTTCGGCGACCGTGTGGCGGAGGGTGCCGACTTCGACGAGCGCGTCGTGGAGGTGGAGCTGTGCGGCGTGGGTCTGCTCGCGCAGCCGGGCGAGGTCGGAGTCGGCTGCACCGGCTGCGGCCAGCCGCGCCTCCAGCCGGGCGATGCGCGCCTTCGCCTCGGCGAGGGAGAGCTGGGTGGACTGGAGCGCGGCGCTGGATGCGTGCGGCTCCGGGTGCGGGGAATCGAGCTCCGAGGGCGCCGGCGCTGGTGCCGTGAGGACGCGGACCTTGCCGGGGCCGGGGAGGGGGCCCGTCGAGGGAGTCCTGGCGGGCGAGGTCTCGGCGGTTTCGGCCGCCGGGCCGGATTCGCCTCCCGGGAGGGCCTCGGCAACCTCGACCGGCGGCTCGACCGTCGGCAGGGGCTCGACCAGCGCGACCAGCGGGCGGTTCTCGCGCAGCCAGGGCGGGCCGTTCCTCACCAGGGCGAGGGGTGGCCGCACCGGCTCGTCGTCGTCGACGTCGGTCAGGCGCAGGTGCAGCGCGCCGCTCTGGTGGTGCACGACGCGCACGGCCACGACGTCGCCCTCCGACAGGAGGGTGTCGACCTGGTCGAGCGGGTTCGGGGAGATGTCCGGGCGGGTGAC
>DHJB01000005.1:0-464 GCA_002404115.1 Microbacteriaceae bacterium UBA4731 | reverse complement strand
GTGACGCTGTTGTGCGGGTAGCGCTCGGCGAGCGCCGCAACGCTGGGCTTGTCGAGCTCGACATTGAGGCGTCGGGTGACGAGGTCGAGCATGCCGTCGATCCGCTGCCCGCGCTGCAGGGTCCAGTCGAGCGGCACCGGCGGGTAGGTGAGCTCCTGCCAGATGGTGGCCAACCCGCCGTCGGCCAGCTCAATCAGTGCGCGGGATCCCCCGGGCAGGAATCCCTTGACGGTTCCGGTGACGGAGGTGGCGGATGCCGGGGCGTGCGCGAACAGGCCCGCCTGGTGGGCGTGGGCGAGGGCATCCGTGACCAGTTGCTCGGTGGCTTGACGAGCGTTGCCGTACGCGAAGCGGAGCCTGGACCGGCCGATGTCGGCGAGCGCGTCGGCGCCGACGGGGTAGGAACGGCCGGCGCCGCCGTAAACCTGGAACCGGTTAGGCAGGAGGTCGCTCAGCTCTCGGGT
>DHJB01000030.1 GCA_002404115.1 Microbacteriaceae bacterium UBA4731 | reverse complement strand
GGAACGTCGACCGGTTTGACCGTGCCGACCTCGTAGAGCGTCACACCGGCCGGGCCGATGATGGCGCGCCCAGGTTCGAACGCCACGTTCGGCACCGGGATGCCCCGCCGCGCGCACTCGGCGGCGACGATGTCGGCCAGCCGCGCGGCCAGTTCGCGAATGGGGGTTGGGGCGTCGGCGGTCGTGTAGGCGATGCCGAATCCGCCGCCCAGGTTGAGTTCTGGCACGGGGCCATCCGCCAGCAGGCCGGCGTGCACGGCGAGCAGCCGCGACGCGGACTCGGCGAAACCCTCTGCGCCGAAGATCTGCGACCCGATGTGGCAGTGCAGGCCGACGAACCGCAGGCTCTCCTCGGCGCGGATCGCGGCGACCAGGCCCGGTGCATCCTCGAGGACCACGCCGAACTTCTGGTCTTCGTGGGCGGTCGCCAGGAACTCATGGGTGTGCGCGTGCACGCCGCTGTTCACGCGGAGGCGCACGGCCTGCACGATGCCGTGCCGGGAGGCGGCAGCGGCGACGCGGTCGATTTCGATCGGGCTGTCGATGATGATCGTGCCGATGCCCACCAGGGTGGCCTGGTCGATTTCGGCGAGCGACTTGTTGTTGCCGTGGAAGCCGAGCCTGGCCGGGTCGATGCCGGCGGCGAGCGCCACGGCCAGTTCCCCGCCGCTGCAGACGTCGATGTTGAGTCCGTCGGCCACCATCCAGCGGGCGACTTCTGTGGTGAGGAAGGCCTTGCCGGCGTAGTAGACGCGCACGGCGCTGCCAATGCGGGCGAACTCGGTCTCGAAGGCCGTGCGCAGTTCCGTCGCGCGGGCGCGGGCATCCGTTTCGTCGATGACGTAGAGCGGCGTGCCGAACTCGGCCGCGAGCGCCGAGGCGCTGACCCCGCCGAGAACAAGTTCGCCGCCCGCGTTGCGCGTCGCCGTGGCCGGCCAGAGGCCGTCGGCGAGTGCGTTGGCGTCAGCGGGCAGGCTGAGCCATTCGGGGGCGAGTGGGTTGATGGCCACGGGTGAAAACCTCACGGAACGTCGAGTGGGTGTCTCACTGAGTGGCGAGCGAACCCGGGTTGGTCCCTGAAGCCAGTGAAGAAATGTCGCAGCCTCAGATGGGAGGGCGTCTTACCCGCAGATTCTAGCGAACGCGTGTTGCGCGTGCCGAATCTGCGTGGGAGCAGAAGCCCGAGGTGGTGGGCGGTGTGTGCTGAAAGTCAGGGGTGCAGTATTCAGCTTAACGCGTTGCCGCATGCAGCGACGACGCGCGGCGGAGTCAGCCGGCGGAGCAGGACCCCAGGGTGGTCAGTGACTGCTTGCTCAGCATCAGCGTGTTCGATGCGAGAGTCAGGCGCGCACGTTCGCGGGTGACGTTCACGCCGGTCAGGTCGACGCCCTCGGGGACGTACTGGGCGACGCAGACGGTGATCGGTTTCTTGCTGAGAATGAGCTTCACGATGCCGCTCACGTCCAGGGCGCCGGCGTCGGTCGTGACCTTGGCCGAGGTCGGGCTGAACACGATTCGGTCCGCGGTGGCCTTCGGCGTCGCGATGGCGGTGTAGTCGAGCGCGACTCCGAGCACGGGGTAGGTTCCCGCGTAACTCACGTCTCCGTCGCCGAGCTGAAATTCGGCGTCTCCCGCGGTGCCGGCCGCCTTCAGGAGCGCGTTGAGCGACTTCTGGCTGAGATCGACGGCGGCGCGGACGGCGCCGACCGGCTTACTGCGGTCGACCGGGACATCCGTCGCCACGACCTGCACGGATGCCGGCACGCCGTTGACGACGAGGCCGGGGCCCTTGAGCTCGACCCGGTCGAAGCTGCCCAGGAGGTACTGCGCGATCACTGACATGCCGCCGATGGACACGGCCACGTCGCCCGTCACGGTGTCGGGGAGGTTACTTGCGATCTCCTTCTCCACTCGGCCTTCGGCGTACGCCCGGAGGCGGAAGTCGACGATGAAGTAGGCGACGATCAGGGCAATCAGCGTCAGGCTTGCGATGACAATCACCGAGATGCCGCGGCGCCCGCGTGCCATCTCTACATCCGCTCGGGGGCGGCGACCCCGAGCAGTCCGAGGCCGTTGCGGATGACCTGGCCGGTGGCGTCGTTCAGCCACAGGCGGGTGCGGTGCAGGTCGGTGACCGGCTCCTCGCCCAGCGGGATGACGCGGCAGTTGTCGTACCAGCGGTGGTAGTAGCCGGCGACCTCTTCGATGTAGCGGGCGATGCGGTGGGGCTCGCGCAGTTCGGCGGCCTGCGCGACGACGCGCGGGTACTCCTGCAGCACGCCGAGCAGAGCTGACTCCGAATCGTGGGTGAGTAGTTCGGGCGCGAAGGCCGTGCGCGCCACCCCGGAGGTGGCCGCGTTGCGGGCCACGGAGCAGGTGCGTGCGTGGGCGTACTGAACGTAGAAGACCGGGTTCTCGTTCGTGTGCTTGCCGAGCAGGTCCAGGTCGATGTCGAGCTGCGAGTCGCTGCTGGAGCGCACCAGAGAGTAGCGGCCGGCATCCACCCCGACGGCGTCGACGAGGTCATCGAGCGTGACAATGGTGCCCGCGCGCTTGCTCATGCGCACCGGCTCGCCTCCCCGGACCAGGTTGACCATCTGTCCGATCAGGATCTGCAGGTGCTGACCGGGTACGTCGCCGAACGCCTCGGCCATGGCCATCATGCGGCCGACGTAGCCGTGGTGGTCGGCGCCGAGCATGATCAGGTTCTGGTCGAAGCCGCGCTCACGCTTGTCGAGGTAGTAGCCGATGTCGCCCGAAATGTACGCGGGTTCACCGCTCGAGCGGATGATGACGCGGTCCCGGTCGTCGCCGAATGTGGTCGTGCGGAGCCAGATCGCACCCTCGGATTCGAAGATGTGGCCCTGCTCGCGCAGCCGTTCGATCGCGCGCTCGACCGCGCCGGATTCGTGCAGGGAATCCTCGTGGAAGTACACGTCGAAGTCGACGCCGAAGCTGTGCAGCTTCTCCTTGATCTCGGTGAACATGAGGTCGACGCCGATCGCACGGAACACTTCCTGCTGTTCCTCGCGGGGCAGCTCGGCGATGTCGCCGTCGTACTTTGCGACCACCTGGTCGGCGATGTCGCCGATGTAGGCGCCGCCGTAGCCGTCCTCCGGCGTGGGCTCGCCGAGGTAGGCGGCGAGCACGCTGCGTGCGAAACGGTCGATCTGCGAGCCGTGGTCATTGAAGTAGTACTCGCGCGTGACATCCGCGCCCTCGGCCTTGAGCACCCGGGCGAGGCTGTCGCCGACGGCCGCCCAGCGCACGCCGCCCATGTGGATGGGGCCGGTGGGGTTGGCCGAGACGAACTCGAGGTTGATCTTGATGCCGGAGTAGGTGGTGCCGGTGCCGTAGGCGGGGCCGGCGTCGACGATGGTCTTGGCGAGTGCGCCGGCGGCCGCCGCTTCGAGGCGGATGTTGATGAAGCCGGGGCCGGCCACCTCGACGGATGCCACGCCGGGGACCTTCTCCAGTCCGGCGGCGAGCTCGGCGGCGATCTCACGCGGGTTCGTGCCGAGCGCCTTGGCGATCTTCATCGAGAGGCTGGACGCCCAGTCGCCGTGGTCGCGGTTCCTGGGCCGTTCGAGCACGACATCCGCCACGCTCACGCCGAGCTCCGTGGTGTCGCTTCCGGCCGGGCGCCGACGCTCAATCAGGTCGACGACGAGCTCAAACAGGGACTGGGAAAGATCAGCTGGGGTCACGCCAATCAATCCTACTGGCCCCCCCAACTTGGTAGGGTCAACCCGTGCCCCTCTCCCCCTCGCCCTCATTCATCCGCGGCCGCAGCGTTCGCGCCGGCCTTGCCCTTGCGGGCGGAGCGCTGACGCTCCTGGCCCTGGCCGGGTGCACAGCCGCCAATTCGGCACCCTCCTCCTCCCCCACGGCCACGCCGACGACCGCGCCCGAGAGCGCCGCCCCGACGTCCGCCGCCACGCCGACGCCCACGCCGACGCCGACTCTCGCAGCGGCCGGCACGCCGGTTTCCCTGACGTGCGACAAGGTGCTCACCCCCGATGAGGTCTACGCGTTCAACGCGAACTATGGCGCCGCCCCCGACTACAAGCCGAAGAGCGGCACTGCGGCCGCGACGGCTCAGTCGTTCAAGGGCGTCGCCTGCGGCTGGCTCAACCAGACGAGCGGCGACATGATCGAGGTATCCGTCACCCAGCCGAACGCCACGCTCATGACCGAGCTGCAGAACAAGGCCGACAGCGCGAGCAACCCGGTGCCGACTTACGGAACACCGCCCAAGGTCGAGGGCTACTTCAGCAACGCGGGCGGGTCGGGGCAGGCACAGGCCTTCGCCGGCAAATACTGGATCGTGGCTGACTCGGTTGAGTTCGGCGAGCCGGGCGACGCGGAAGACATCATGGCCGCCGTGGTATCCCACCTCCCCTAGGGCGTATCGGTTCGCCCGGTCCCGACAGCGGGCGCGGGGCGCCCGCCGCGGATGCCGGCACCCCGCGGATGCTGATAACCTAGGGAAACACCTGGCCCCCATAGCTCAGGGGATAGAGCACTGCCCTCCGGAGGCAGGGGCGGCAGTTCGAATCTGCCTGGGGGCACATTTTGTCACGTGACA
>DHJB01000028.1 GCA_002404115.1 Microbacteriaceae bacterium UBA4731 | reverse complement strand
GCGGCCGCGCACGCTGCCCGCGGCGATCGCGCCGGTGCTGGTCGGAACGACGGCCGCGGTCTACGCGACCAGTGGGGATCGGTTCCGGGTCGGGGCATTCGTCGCAGCCCTGCTCGGGAGCGTGTTCATCCAGATCGGGACCAACCTCGCAAACGACTACTCCGATGCCAAGCGCGGCGCCGACTCGGTCGACCGCCTGGGCCCGGTGCGGGTCACCGCCGCCGGGCTGGTGGCGCCCCAGCGGGTGCTGGTTGCCACCTGGGTCGCCTTCGCCGTCGCGATCGGCTGCGGGGCCTATCTGACCGCAGTCGCCGGGCCGCTAATCCTCGTCGTCGGGCTGCTGTCGATCGCGGCGGGCGTGCTCTACACCGGCGGCCCCCGCCCCTACGGCTATGAAGGGCTCGGCGAGTTGTTCGTGTTCCTTTTCTTCGGGTTGGTGGCGGTCAACGGCTCCTACTACGTCCAGCTCGAGAGGCTCGACGGCCTGCCGTTCGGGCTGTCGATCTCGGTCGGCCTGCTCGTGAGCTCGATCCTGGTCGTCAATAACATCCGCGACATCGAGACCGACGCCCGGGTCGGCAAGCGAACCCTCGCCGTCCGCTTGGGCCGAGAGCGCACCCGCACCCTTTACAAGGCGTTTCTGGTCGGCGCCATCCTTGTGCTGCCGGTGACCCTGCTGGTCTGGAACGGACCGCCGGCGTCGCTGCTCGGGCTTCTGGTGGCTCCGCTCGCGCTACGGCTCGACAGGATCATCCGCACGCGCAGTGACGGGCCCTCCCTTAACGCAGCGCTGGCCGGCAGCGGGGCGCTGGTCGGCATCTTCAGCCTGCTGGTCTCAGTGGGACTTCTGTTCGCGAGCTGACCGATGGACTCCACCATCACTCGCGCCGAGGTCATCCCCTACGCGCTGCCGTTCAAAGACCTCTACGTGACCGCCCGGGGCGAGCTCAAGCAGCGTGAGATGGTGCTGCTTCGTCTCCATTCCGAAGCGGCCGTCGGGTTGGGGGAGGCGGTGCCGATGACGCTCCGGGATAACCACTCGTTGGCCGGCGTCGCGGACGAGCTGCGTGACTGGGCCGAGGTTCCGGAGCAGCCGAGCGACCAGCTGTCCGGCCCGGCCCGTTGCGCGATCGAGACCGCGCTGCTCGATCTCGAAGCAAAGGCGGCGGGGGTCCCGATGTGGAGCCTGCTCGGCGCCAACGCCGCGGAGCCAGTGGACTGCAACGCCACCCTCGGGGGTGGCGATCCGCTCCAGGTCTCGCAACGGGCGCTGGAGTGGGCGAACGCCGGGTTTCGGTCCTTCAAGCTCAAGGTCGGTCTTCCAGGCGACATCAACCAGGTCGTGCTGGTGCGCCGCGCCGTAGGCCGCGACGCGATGTTGCGAGTCGATGCCAACGGCGCCTGGGGAACCAACGACGCCGTCGAGGAGCTGAACGCCATGCATGCCGAGGGTCACCTGGAACTCGCGGAGCAACCATGCTCGTCGCTGGCGGAGCTCGCCGCGCTACGCGGCAGGGTCGACGTCCCGATCGCCGCCGACGAGAGCGTCGTCGATCCCGAGAGCGCTCGTCGGGCGATCGCCGCCGGCGCCTGCGATCTGGCGACTGTGAAGCTGTCCAAGGTCGGTGGCCCCCGCGGTGCGCTGGCGGTGGCCGGTGAGATGCCGGTCTACCTCTCCAGCGCCCTCGACGGCCCTGTCGGTATCGCCGCGGCGGCGCACACCGCTCAGGCCCTGCGCGAGTCGGGCGACGCCGGAGTCGCGCACGGCCTCGCGACCCAGCGCATGTTTGCGGGCACGATCGCCTCCCGTCACTGCGATCTCCACGACGGATTCCTGCATCTACCGGAGGGGCCCGGTCTGGGGGTTGAGATCGACGATGCGGCGCTGGAGCGGCACCGGCTCTAACACACCATTTGCGGCGGCTTCGCCGCCTGACATGCCAGTGCCGGCGCCTGACGGCACCGGCTAACGTCCCTGGGCGTGGATTCGACGAATCGAAACACCGCGCTCGCCTCCGCCCTGGTCGAGGAGCTGGCCCGCTGCGGCGTGCGCCACGCGGTGCTCTCCCCCGGCTCCCGCTCCACGCCGCTGGCCGTGGCGCTGTGGCGCCAGCCGGCGATCGAGGTGAGCGTGATCGTCGACGAGCGATCGGCGGGCTTCTTCGCGCTCGGCGCCGCCCAGGCGACGCGCCGGCCGGTCGCCGTCCTCTGCACCTCCGGCACCGCGGCGGCGAACCTCCACCCCGCCGTCGCCGAGGCCGACGAAGCGGCGGTGCCGCTGCTGCTCCTGACCGCCGATCGGCCGCCCGAGCTGCGCGGGATCGGCGCCGGGCAGACGATCGACCAGCTGAAGCTCTATGGCTCCTCGACGCGCTGGTTCTGTGAGGTCGGCACCCACGAGGCCGACGACGACGGACTGCTGCACTACCGCTCGGTCGCCTGCCGGGCATACGCGGCCGCGCGGGGCGAGCCGCGGCCCGGGCCCGTCCACCTCAACCTCGCCTGGCGCGATCCGCTGGCCCCGGTGCCGGTCGAAGGCGACGTCACAGCCACCTCACCGCTCGCCCTCGAGGGGCGCGGCAACCGACCGCTGACCGCGGTTCCCCATTCGAGCGCCGCGCCGGAGCCGGCGCTGCTCGACGAGCTGGCGGAGCGGATCGCCGCTGCGCCACGCGGTCTCGTCCTAGTCGGGCGGCAGACCGATCCGGGGCTGCGCAATCCGGTGATCGAGTTGGCCGCCGCCGCGGGCTACCCTGTCCTCGCCGAGCCCACGTCGCAGATTCGCCTCGGCCCCCACGATCGCCGTCTCGTCATCTCCCACTACGACGCGATCGCCCGGCTCGAGGCCGATGCTCTGGCGCCTGACCTCGTCATTCGCTTCGGCGACATGCCGACCAGCAAACCGCTGCGGCTTTGGATCGCGAGCCTCGACGAATGCCGTCAGCTTGTCGTCGATCCGGGCTTCGGCTGGAACGAGCCGTCGAGCCGCGCTGAGACGCTGGTGAGGGCCGATGCCTCCGCGCTTGCCAAAGGACTGGCCGATCGGCTTTCGGGCGCCGGGTCGGAGGACTGGACGTCGGCCTGGATCGACGCCGAGCGCACCGCCAGCGAGGCGGTGTCCGATCAGCTGAGCAAGGTCGGCGAACCCACCGAGCCTGGACTGCAAGCGGCGCTGGGCCCGGCGCTAGGCGACGGCGACCTCGTCTACACGGCTTCGAGCATGCCGATCCGCGACCAGGAGTCGTTCCTGCCCGCCGGTACCGCCGATGTCTTGTTTCTGTGTAACCGGGGTGCGAACGGAATCGACGGCCTCGTCTCCTCGGGGATCGGCTCCGCCCACGCGTCGGGGCGACCGACCGTTGTCGTGACCGGCGATCTCGGCCTGCTGCACGACGTCGGGGGCCTTGCGGCGCTGCGCGACGTGCAGACGCCGGTGCGGATCGTGGTCGTCAACAACGACGGCGGCGGCATCTTCCACTTCCTGCCACAGGACGAGGCGATGGCGCCAAACGAGTTCGAAGCCCTGCTCGGCACCCCGCGCGGTCTCGACGTCGCCAAGGTGGCGGCGCTGTTCGGGCTAGCCCATCGCCGTCTCGACGAGCTCGGGGGGCTGCCAGAGGCGCTCGCCGTGGGCACCGGGCTGATCGAGGTGCGCGTCGACAGGCGGGCCAACGTCGCTCTACACGAGCGCCTCAACGAGGCCGTCCAGCAGACCCTCGCCTCGTCACTGGCCAGCTGATCAGCAGGCAATAGGCCCGGCCTCGCGGCCGGTGCCGGGCTTTCTCCGCATCACGCTAGTCCGCAAGGAGCGGCAGCATCGCTTCGAGCTTCAGCTCGGTCTCGGCCAGCTCAGCGGCTGGATCGGAGTCGGCGACGATGCCGTTGCCGGCATAGAGGTGGGCTTCACGATCGCGCAGCAACGCGCTTCGAACCGAGACGCAGAACTCACCGTCCTCGGTCGCGTCCATCCAGCCGACCGGTCCGGCGTACCAACCGCGGTCCATTCCCTCCAGCTCGTCGATCAGCTCGCCCGCGCCGGGCCAGGGGTCCCCGCCCACCGCCGGTGTGGGATGTAGGAGGCCGGCGAGCTCAACAGCCGATCGTGGTTCGGCGAGCTGCGCGTGGATCGGCGTAGCGAGGTGCTGAATGTTGGCGATCTTGACCAGACCCGGCTCGGGCGCCGACTCGACCCAGACCGCGTGGCGGCGTAGGCGGCTGACGATCCGCCGCGCGACGATCTCGTGCTCTGAACGGTCCTTTGTGCTCTGCAACAGCCGCTCACCGATGTGGTCGTCCACCGCGGGATCCGAGCTCCGCCGTGCCGAGCCGGCAAGCGCCACAGTCGACGCGCTGGCTCCGGAGCGGCGGATCAGCAACTCCGGGCTGGCGGCGATGAATGCAGCCTCCGGCGTTCCGCAGCAGAAGCAGAAGCAGGCCGGGAACAGCTCCCGCATGGCCCCGAATACGGCTGCTACGTCGTAGGCGGTTGGCGCTCGCAGCAGGACTTCGCGAGCCAGGACGACCTTTTCCAACTCGCCTTCGCGGATCCGGCTCACCGCCGCTGACACGGATGCCTCGAACTCGCTCGGCGGGCGCACGCTGTCGATCTCGGTGCGGCCCATGCGGGCCGGGTCGAGCATCGGAAGCGAAGTGTCCCGGACCGCCGCCAGCCGGGCACGCAGGTGCTCCAAAGCCCCCTCGTGGCCGACGCCGGGTCCCCCGACGACGTTGACCGTCAAGTGCACATCGGCCCCCTCACGCTGAAGCGACAGCTCCGGCAACACCATGAGGGCAGGCGGGAACGAGGACCAAATCGGGTCTGCCCCGCCATTGTCGGCGAAGGCGAAGCCACCCGTCCACACGGGGCCGGCGCCGGCGGGAAGCGCGCCCTGGCCGCTCGAGATGCGATCGCGCCCGATCGCCAGACATCCCTGTGCCACCTCCTCAAAGCGCCTCGGGCCGCGCGAGACCACTTCATGGGCGGTCCCGATCGCGGCCAGCGCGAATCCGCGGTCGGGCTGCTCCCAGCAGAACCAGCGGTCGCCGGCCAGCCGCGCCTCGAAGGCGA
>DHJB01000042.1:468-4047 GCA_002404115.1 Microbacteriaceae bacterium UBA4731 | reverse complement strand
GTCGTAGTCGGCGTCGGGCGCGCCCCGGTAGCGCAGTTTCAGGTCAGGGCCAAAGACAAAGACGTCAGGTGTGCGCTCGGCGCCGAAAGCGCGGGCAATGTCCTGGCTCTCGTCGAACAGGTAGGGATTCGGCCAGCCACCTTCGGCCTGCACCCGTTCGCGCATCGCCTGCGGCCCGTCCTGGGGGTAGCGCTCGGCGTCGTTGGAGTTGACGGCCAGGACGCGCACCCCGCGATCGGCGTAGTCGCGGGCCACGTCGAGCAGCCGATCGTGCCAGGCGAGCGCGTAGGGGCAGTGGTTGCAGGTCCAGTAGACGACGGTCGCCGGTGCAGCGCCCGGCTCGCCCAGCGATTGCGCCTCCCCATCGACGTTTGGAAGCTCGAAGGACGGCGCCGGATCGCCGATCTCAATTCCGTTCTCTGTCATCGATCTCTCGCTTTCTCCAGCGCCTCGCGCAGGTCCTGCGGATCCGGAAGCGGCGAGATCCGCCCGTCTCGCCGTCGATAGACCCGGCAGGTTAGGCCGCGGGGCGCATCGGCGGAGGGCGGCTGGAGCTCAGAGCCGTCGATGCGGATCGTCGGCGAGCCGGGAAAGTCGGTCCGCTCCGCGTCCCCCTCGGTCTCGATCTCGGTGACCACGACAGATTCAGGGTCGAGCCCGGCCGCCTCCATCTGCTCGCGCAGCATCGCCAGGGCCCGCTCCCAGGAGGGACATTCCCTCCACCACAACAACTCGATCTCGGGGCTACGCACAATTAGGGCGAGCTTAGAGGTAACGGCGACCTGTCCAGCGAGCGTGCGATAGGTTCCGCCTCGTGGGCAAGGAGAGGGTCCGCCAGGGACGGCGGATGGCACGCATAACTGTTCTTGTGGCGATCGTCGTGTTGCTGGCGGTCGCGGGCGCTGCTTGGGCAGCGTTCCCGCAGGACCCGCCGAACGACCCGGAGTTCGCGCCCGCCGAGGCTCCCCCGGCGGCGACCACCTGCCTGACCAAGGCCGGGGATGCTCAACAGCACTACCTGTTCTCGAAGATCCCCCAATGCACACCGAACGCCCAGGATCCCGAGGGCTCGGCGGGGATGTTCATCGACCGGGCGTGGCGCGACTTCACGACCGGCAACCCGCAGACGACGATCGCTTACATCGAGGGCGGGATCAACTGGCGCCACCAGCCTGCCGAGCTGGCCAACAAGGTCTTCCTCAACGCCGGCGAGCTGCCGCCCCCGACCACACCGGTCAACGACGGCGTGCTGAGCGCCAAGGACTACGCCGACACGCCGGACACCAATGGCAACGGGATCGTCGATCCCGAGGACATCATCGTCCGCTTCTCAAACGGCGTCGACAACGACCACAACGGCTACGTCGACGACATCTCCGGCTGGGACTTTTACAACGACCAAAACGACCCGGCCACGCTTGACTCCGCCTACAACCACGCGAACGGCCAGATGGAGCAGGCCGCGGCGCAGACCAACAACGCTCTCGCCGGAGCCGGTGTCTGCCCTGACTGTCGCCTGCTGCCGATCAAGGCCGGCGCCGAGGCCCTGGACCGAACAGACGACCTCGCGCAAGCCTGGATGTACGCGGCGGACATGAACGCCGACGTGCTGGTCTCCACGACCGCCGACCTCGGCTACTCGACCTTCATGAGCGAGGCGGTCGACTACGTCTGGCGGCATGGCACCGCGATGGTCGAGGCCTCCAACGACTTCAACTCGACCGACCACCAGGGCGGCATGTTCCACCAGCACGTGCTGCCCGGCAACGGGATGGTCGCCAACACACACGGCATGGATTTCATCCCCGGGACCGCGGCGGTCCAAAACAACGCGACGACCACCTACCGGGCGCGCTCCGGCTACACGTCCTGGGGCACGCATAACTTCTTCACCGCCGCGACCACCGGTGGAACGACCTCCGAGTCGACGCCCACCGTCGGTGGCGTGCTTGCATTGGTTCTCGCCTATGGAAAGCAGGCGGCGGCTCAGCACAGGATCTCCGCGCCGCTGACACCCGACGAGGCAATCCAGGTGCTGCGCGCCACCGCCTCCGACGTGGCGGCGCCGGTGCCCGCCCCGGTCGCCTGGCCGGCGAAACCCGGCTTCGACCTCCAGTACGGCTATGGCCGACCCAACGTCTACAAGGCGATGCAGGCGGTCTCGCAGAACAACATCCCGCCCGAGGCCTGGATCGAGAAGCCGCGCTGGTACGCGCTCTTTGACCCGACGAAAACCAAGAAGGTAAAGGTCACCGGCCACGTTGCCGACCCGCGCTCTTCGGGCGCGCGCTGGAGCGTCCAGTTCGCCCCCGGCGCCGAGCCCGCCGACTCGGATTTCATCACCGCCGGTCAGGGCCAGCTGAAGCCGCACAAGCATGTCTTCAACGGCAAGCTCGGGACGATCAAGCTGAACAAGATCCCGGCCTCGTTCTGGAACAAGGCGTATTCGCTGTCACAGACCAAGACGCTGGAGACCAGCGAGGCCTACACGGTGACGATCCGGCTGCGCGTGTTCGACGCCAGCGGCCGCATGGGCGAGGAGCGGCGCTCGATCGCCGTTCACCATGACCCCAGCCTGCGCGCCGGGTTCCCGCGCAAGCTCGGTCCCGGCGGCGAGAGCCAGCCAGTGCTCGCCGACCTGCAGGGCACCGGCAAGGAGGCGATCATCTTCGGCGACTCCGACGGCCGCGTGCATGCGCTCAACGGCCACGGCCGCGAGCTGCCCGGCTTCCCCGTGCTCACCAACCCCACCCAGGTGACCAAAAGCCACAAGGGGGTCAACCCCGGCCATGAGCCGCTGTTCACGAACCTGGCGGTCGGCGACCTCGACCACAACGGCAAGCAATGGATCGTCGGCACCAGCAGCGCCGGCCGGGTCTACGTCTGGGACTCGCATGGTCACCGCCGCGCAGGCTGGCCGAAGGCGCTGGACGCCGGCGTGGCGAAGCCCGTCATCCCGCGTCCCAACTCCCCGTTTACCCGCCCGCCGATCATGGGCGCGACCGCGCCGCCGGTGCTGGGCGACCTCAACGGCGACGGCACCCTGGAGATCATCCAGTCCGGTTGGGACGGGCGCATCCACGCCTGGAAGCCCGATGGGCAGAACCTGCCCGGCTGGCCGGTCGAGGTGACGCTGCCGCCCGGCGCGACACCCCCCGCTGGGCAGGTGCTGATCAACGACCACAAGCTCGATCTGCCGCCCGCCCTGGCACAGCTCGACAGCGATCCAGCGCCCGAGCTCGTGCAGCGCACCCAGTTCTCGTTTACCCCCGGCGCCGGCCTGCAGGCGCCCTTCGGCGGCCGCTCCAACATCGTCGCCTACAACTCCGACGGCAGCCGCGTCCCCGGCTTCTTGATCTCCGGTGTGGCGCTTGCCTTCTATTACGGCTCCGCCCAGGAGTTCATCACCGAGGGCGTCAACGACCCGATCACCGCCGACGTGAACGGCGACGGGAAGACCGAGATCGCAAGCGCCGCCGGGATCTTCAGTCCGACCTCGCTGTACAACCCCGACGGCACCGAACGCACTGTCTACGGGCCCAACCCGCTGATCTCGTTCGCGGGCGTGGTCGGCAGCCT
>DHJB01000042.1:0-374 GCA_002404115.1 Microbacteriaceae bacterium UBA4731 | reverse complement strand
TTCGGCAACTTCGGCGGCGGCCTGGCCTACACCGAGCCGGGCAGCGGCGCAGCATCGGTGGCCGCCGGGCTTCTGCTGCCCGGGAGCGGATTGCCGATCGTCAGCTATGCCCGTGCCTATGGCGCCTCCACTGGATCTCCGGTCGCGGGTTTCCCCTCGAAGCTTCAGGGCCTCGACTTCCTCGGCGCACCGGCGATCGCCGACGTCAGCGGCGACGGCCAGCCCGATCTGTTGATCGGCGGCGATAGCTCGGCGCTGCACGCATACAGCGCCGGTAGCGGGGCCCAGGTCAGCGGCTTTCCCAAGTTCATGACCGGCTGGCAGGTGTTCGGCCCCAGCGTCGGCGACATCAACGGAGATGGGCGCAACGAGGT
>DHJB01000051.1:36431-36690 GCA_002404115.1 Microbacteriaceae bacterium UBA4731 | reverse complement strand
CCCGGTCGCCGGGACGCTCATGGTCGAACCCACCGAGAGCGAAGACCTGGGCGAGATCGACCGGTTCGTCGAAGCAATGATCGCGATCAAGATCGAAGCGGATGCCGTTGCAGCCGGCCGCTGGCCGGCGGACGACAACCCGCTGCTGGGCGCCCCGCACACCGCGCAGTCGGTGATCGAGGGGGAGTGGGAGCACGCCTACGACCGCGAAACGGCCGTCTACCCCGTGCACACGCTCATCCGCAACAAGTACTGGCCG
>DHJB01000051.1:33063-36239 GCA_002404115.1 Microbacteriaceae bacterium UBA4731 | reverse complement strand
GATTTTCGCAATCCGGCCGTGATTTGGCTTCAATCGCGCCATATTTCCGAAAATCTCCGTCGAATTCGGAACCCGGGAGGGGCCCGGAGCGGTGGCGACGGGCGTTCGCGGGTCAGGACGCGGGGGCGAGGAGGGCGGGCCACCAGGCGAGGGCGAGCGGATACCCGACGAACGACACGATGTCGAGGATCCAGTGCGCGATCACGAGCGGCATCGTGCGCCCCCAGCGCACGTAGCACCAGCCGAAGACGATGCCCATGACGGCGTTGCCGAAGAACGGCCCGATGCCCTGGTACAGGTGGTAGCTGCCGCGTAGCAACGCCGACGACACGATGATCGTCCACGTCGACCAGCCGAACTCACGCAGGCGCGTGAACAGGTAACCGACCGCGATGATCTCCTCGCTGAGCCCGGAGCGCAGTGCCGACAGGATGAGGATCGGGATCGTCCACCAGTGCGTGTCGAGCGGCGACGGCACCACCGCAACGGTGAAGCCCACGGCACGCCCGACCAGGTACAGGCCGAGCCCCGGAATCCCGATGGCGAGCACGAGCCCGACTCCGGCCCGCAGGTCGCGCCAGGGCCTCTGGCCGTCGAACCCCAGGCGCCGGAAGGCGCTCTGCCCAGGCAGCCAGAGGAGATACAGCACGAGCGCCACGGCGAACAGGTCGAAGAAGATCCCCAGGAACTGGTAGGTGAAGTCCAGCCATTCCCGCGGCGACAGCGACCCGTTGATCGTGGCCGTCTGCCGGGACAGCGGCTTGTCGGCGGTGAGTCTGGCGATGATGGCCACGATCGAATAGACCGCGGATGCCCCGAGCGAGAGCCCGAGGACGATGACGACTTCCCAGCTGAGCCGGGTTCGGCCCACGCGCACCCCGGCGTCCGGCAGGCTCACGCCCCACCCGGCGTCCGGCAGGCTCACGCCCCACCCGGCATCCGGCATGCCGGCGTTCCACCGGGCAGCAGGTGGCGGTACCTGGCGACCAGGCGGTAGCCGAGTTCGGCCAACCAGGACAAGGGCGGCACGGTGCCAAGCCAGCCGAGCATCCGCAGCCCAGGTGCCGGTTGGTGCCGGAGCAGTGCGGCCACCGCGGCGGCCCCGCCGTAGCGGCGGCCCCCGGTGACGAGCCAGACCCGCGCCTGGCCGTCGGCAACGGTCAGACCATAGGCGGCGAGATCCGTCCACTGGTACGGCGAGGTGGGAGGCATGGCCGGCAGCACTCGACCCAGCCAGTGCACCGCCGTCGTGCAGAACGCGCAGTCGCCGTCGAAGATCAGCACCGCAGGCCGGGCGGATTCATGTGACATGCCCCTATCATCCCATTTCCGCCGTTCATCAAGGATGTTGCGCAAAATCGGCACTCGCGGCACGTATTCGTCGCCTGAAGCAACTTTCGTGGATGTTATGTTGCTCATTGGTAACGTTTCCGCTCAGGTTTTGCACTTGTCAATACCCAAACCTAGAGTCTTTGTTTATCTGGCTCGTCACCGTGGCCACAAGCTGCGCTGTCCGCCCACTTCCACAGGAGGAAAATTGAGAATCAACAGACTGGGCATTGCTGCCATTGCGCTGGCCGCCGCGGGAGCCCTTACGCTCTCCGGTTGCGCCGGTGGCGGCTCGACGACCCCGGCAGCCACGGCCAATGCCAAGGCGATCATCACCACGAATGGCTCGGAGCCCGCGAATCCGCTGATCCCGACCACCACCAACGAGGTCGGTGGCGGAAAGATCATCGACTCGATCTTCGCTGGTCTGGTGTACTACGACGCCAAGGGCGCTCCGGTCAACGATGTCGCGGACTCGATCACGACCGATGACAACACCACGTACACGGTCAAGATCAAATCCGGTCTCAAGTTCACCGACGACGAGCCGATCACCTCCGACAGCTTCGTCAAGGCGTGGAACTACGGCGCCCTGCTGAGCAACGCGCAGCTCTCGAGCTACTTCTTCGAGGATATTCAGGGCTTCAGCTACGACAAGGACAGCCCCCTTACCGGCCTCAAGGTCGTCGACGACACCACGTTCACGGTGACCCTCAAGTCCGCCCTGGCTGACTTCCCGCTGCGCCTCGGCTACTCGGCGTTCGCGCCGCTGCCCGCAACCGCGTTCAAGGACATGGCTGCATTCGGCAAGAACCCGATCGGCAACGGCCCTTACATGCTCGACGGCAAGACCGCCTGGAAGCACAATGAGAAGATTGACCTCGTCGTCAACCCCGCCTACGACGGCGGTCGCAAGGCCAAGAACGGCGGCCTGACGATCAAGTTCTACGCGAACCAGGGTGCGGCGTACTCCGACCTCCTCGCGAACAACCTCGACGTCCTGGACGCAATTCCGGACAGCGCGTACGGCACCTTCGAGAAGGACCTCGGCGATCGCGCCGTGAACCAGCCGGCCGCGATCTTCCAGTCGTTCACCATCCCGGACCGCCTCGCACACTTCAGTGGCGAAGAGGGCAAGCTGCGTCGTCAGGCGCTGTCGATGGCGATCAACCGTGAAGAGATCACCAAGGTCATCTTCCAGGACACCCGCACCGGTGCCTCCGACTTCACGTCGCCGGTCATCGACGGCTGGTCCGACAAGCTCCAGGGCGCGGATGTCCTGAAGTTCAACGCCGCCAAGGCGAAGGAACTGTGGGCGAAGGCCGACGCGATTTCACCGTGGACCGGTTCCTTCAAGATCGCGTACAACGCCGACGGTGGACACCAGGGCTGGGTTGACGCTGCGATGAACAGCATCAAGAACACCCTCAAGATCGACGCATCGGGCGACCCGTACCCCACGTTCGCTGAGGCTCGTACGCTCATCACCGACCGCAAGATCAAGACCGCCTTCCGCACCGGATGGCAGGCCGACTACCCGGGCCTGTTCAACTTCCTCGGCCCGCTGTACGCGACCCACGCCGGATCCAACGACGGTGACTACTCGAACCCCGCGTTCGACGCTCTCCTGAAGAAGGGCTCCTCCGAGACCGAACTGGCCGCCGCGAACAGCGACTTCCAGAAGGCCCAGGAAATGCTCCTGACCGACCTGCCGGCCATCCCGCTGTGGTACTCGAACGTGACCGGTGGTTTCGGCACGGACGTGCACAACGTGAAGTTCGGCTGGAACTCCGTTCCGCTGTATGAGGACATCACCAAGGGTTAATCCCAGTTCTGTAAGCCCGGGG
>DHJB01000051.1:26370-32902 GCA_002404115.1 Microbacteriaceae bacterium UBA4731 | reverse complement strand
GCCCGGGGCGCGCGGCGCGCTCCGGTGGCGTCAGCGTGGTCTCCACGCCGGTAGCCTGTATTGACGCTGGTCGCTCCATCACAGTTAGGTTCAATTTCTCGCATGCCCACATACCCAGCTCCGGAGGCATAGGCGCCTCATGACCGGATACATTTTCCGACGAATCCTTCAGGCCGTTCCCGTCTTCCTGGGCACGACATTCCTGATCTACTTCATGGTCTTCGCAATGCCGGGAGACCCGATCGTGGCGCTCTTCGGCGACAAGACCCCCAACCCGGCCGTCGTCGCCCAGCTGCGCGCGCAGTACCACCTCGACCAGCCGTTCATCGTGCAGTACTTCATCTACATCGGCGGCATTTTCCGCGGCGACTTCGGAGTCTCGTTCTCCGGTGAGCCGGTCACGCAGATCCTCGCGCGTACCTTCCCCGTTACGGCACGACTGGCCACCATGGCCCTGCTCTTCGAAACGTTCTTCGGCATCCTCGTCGGCCTCATCTCGGGCATCCGCAAGGGCAAGCTGTTCGACGCCAGCTCGCTGGTCGTCAGCCTGATCCTGATCTCGCTGCCGATCTTCGTCATCGCCTTCGTCGCCCAGTACGTGTTCGGCGTCTCGCTCAACTGGGCACGCACGACCGTGAGCGCCGGCGCGCCGCTTCAGGACCTGGTGCTTCCGGCGCTGGTTCTGGCGAGCATCAGTTTCGCGCAGATCATGCGCCTGACCAGGGCGTCGGTGATCGAGACATCCGGACTCGACTTCGTTCGCACGGCGTACAGCAAGGGCCTCAGCCGCCGCCGGGTCATCCCCGTGCACATCCTGCGCAACTCGCTGATCCCCGTCGTGACGTATCTCGCGACGGACTTCGGTGTGCTCCTCGTCGGGGCAACGATCACGGAGGGCATCTTCAACGTCCCCGGCGTCGGAAACACCCTGTACCAGGCAATCACACGTGGTGAAGGGCCGACGGTCGTCTCCTTCGTGACCGTGATGGTCCTGATCTACCTCGTCGTCAACATCGTCGTGGACCTGCTCTACGGTCTGCTCGACCCAAGGATTCGCTATGTCAAGTAACCTCACCGGCGGGCCACCCGACACTCGTGTCGGTGGACGCTCCCTCACCCACTACGTTGCCCCACTCGACGAGACACCGCTGGTCGGCATCGACGCCGTCAAGGTGTCCGACAAGCGCAGCAACCTGTGGATCGACGCCTGGCGGGATGTGCGCAAGAGACCGATGTTCTGGATCTCCCTCGTGTTGATCCTCCTCGTCGCCGCCGTTGCACTGTTCCCCGACCTGTTCACCCACACGCCGCCGAACAACGACTGCCACCTGGGCAAGAGCAATGCCGGACCGGCCGCTGGGCACCCGCTCGGCTTCGACAAGCAGGGCTGCGACATCTACTCGCGCATAATCCACGGCACGTCGACGTCGCTGTCGGTCGGCTTCATCGTGATCGTGCTCACCACCGTCCTCGGCGTGCTGTTCGGCGCCTTCGCCGGTTTCTACGGCGGCGTCGTGGATGCTGTCCTGTCACGCCTGGGTGACATCTTCTTCTCCATCCCGTACATCCTCGCCGCGGTCGTCATCATGTCGGTGCTCTCGCAGTACCGGAGTGTGTGGAGCATCTCGCTCGCCATCGGAATCTTCGCGTGGCCGGCAACGGCCCGCGTGTTGCGTTCGGAGGTTCTCAGGGTCAAGAACGCAGACTTCGTCATGGCGTCAACGGCGCTCGGCCTGTCCAGGTTCAAGATCCTGCTCAAGCATGTGCTGCCGAACTCCATCGCCCCGGTCATCGTCATCACGACGATCTCGCTGGCGGCTGCAATCGTGGCCGAAGCGAGCCTCTCGTTCCTGGGCGTTGGCCTGGGCAGCGAGATCATGTCGTGGGGTAACGACATCAACCACGCGCAGAGCGACCTCCGGGTCGCACCGCAGACGTTGATCCTGCCGTCCCTGGCCCTGTCCATCACCGTGTTCGCCTTCATCTCGCTCGGCGAGGTTGTGCGGGACGCACTCGACCCGAAGGCGAGGGCGCTGCGATGAGCGACACACTTTCCGCACCATCCGCATCATCCGCTACACCCGTCAAGCCGCTGCTCGAAATCAAGAACCTGCAGGTCGGTTTCCAGACCCAAAACGGTCTCGTCCCGGCGGTTAACGGCATCAACATCACCCTGATGCCCGGGCAGACCCTCGCCATCGTCGGCGAGTCCGGCTCCGGCAAGTCCACGACGGCGCATGCGATCATCAATCTCCTGCCCGGATCCGGTCGGATCACCGGCGGAGGGGTGCTGTTCGAGGGCCGCGACCTGTCCAAGCTCGACGAGAAGCAGATGGAAGAGGTGCGCGGACGCCAGATCGGCTTCGTGCCCCAGGACCCGATGTCCAACCTCAACCCGGTCTGGAGCATCGGATTCCAGGTCGAGGAAGCGATCCGCGCCAACGGGATCGCGAGCGGCAAGGACGTCAAGGCGCACGCCATCCGGGTGCTCAAGGAGGCCGGGCTGGCCGACGCAGACAAGCGGATGCGCCAGTTCCCCCACCAGTTCTCCGGCGGCATGCGCCAGCGCGTGCTGATTGGCATTGGCCTGTCTTCCCGGCCGAAGCTCCTCATCGCCGACGAGCCGACCTCCGCCCTCGACGTCACGGTGCAGCGGGTCATCCTCGACCACCTGGCGACGCTGACGCGAGACCTCGGAACGGCCGTGCTGTTCATCACGCACGACCTCGGCCTCGCGGCCGAGCGCGCGGAGCAGCTCGTCGTCATGTACAAGGGCAAGGTCGTCGAGTCAGGTCCGTCGCGGGAGATCCTCGAAAACCCGATGCACCCGTACACGCAGCGACTTGTCGCGGCCGCTCCCAGCCTCGCCTCGCGCCGGATCCAGTCAGCCAGCAAGAACCTGGCCGACCTCGGGCACACGGCGCCGCGTGCCGCGGAGAGCGTCGACCTCATCCAGGCGGCAGAGGACCGGGCAGAGAAGCAGGCGACCGCGCCGGTTCGCGAATCCGCCATCGTCGTTAACTCGCTCACCAAGGTCTACAAGATCCGCGGCGCCAAGAAGGACGCACGCGCCTTCAAGGCCGTTGACGACGTGTCCTTCTCGGTCCAGCGCGGCACCACGATGGCCCTGGTCGGCGAGTCGGGTTCCGGCAAGTCCACCGTCGCCAAGCTCCTGCTCCGGCTCGAGGATGCGACGAGCGGTTCGATCATGATCGATGACGCCGACACGGCGACGCTCCGGGGCAGCAAGCTCCTGGCCCTCCGCCGCAAGATGCAGCCGGTGTTCCAGGACCCGTACGGCTCGCTCGACCCGCTGCGCAACATCGGGAACACGATCGCCGAGCCGCTCATCGTTCACAAGGTCGGCGACCGCACCTCGCGTCGTGCGCGCGTGGATGAGCTCCTCGACCAGGTGGCGCTTCCGGCCGCGCTGGCGACACGGTACCCGAACGAACTATCCGGCGGGCAGCGACAGCGCGTCGCCATCGCCAGGGCGCTCGCGCTCAAACCGGAGATCGTCATCCTGGACGAGGCGGTGTCGGCCCTGGACGTTCTCGTGCAGGCGCAGATCCTCCGTCTGCTCTCCGACCTGCAGTCAGAGCTCGGCCTGACCTACCTGTTCATCACGCACGACCTGGCCGTGGTGCGTGTCATCGCCGATCAGGTTTGCGTCATGCAGCGCGGACGCGTCGTGGAGTCGGCCACGGTCGACCAGGTCTTCGACAACCCGCAGCAGCAGTACACGAGGGACCTGTTGGACGCCATCCCCGGCGCCAATATCAAACTCGGCGTCTAACGCAGCACACACGCGGAAGCCACCTCGCTCGCGGGGTGGCTTCGGTGCGTTAAGCGGAGGCTTCAGGGGCGCCGAGGGTGGCAACAGACGCCGAATCTCGGCGGCAACTTCTGGGTGCACGGGCTCGACACGTTCACCCACCTGCTGCTGCCAACGATTGCCATCATCCTGATTTCCTTCGCCGGCCTCACCCGCTACACCCGGGCCAGCATGCTGGAGGTCATGAACCAGGACTACATCCGCACCGCGCGGGCGAAGGGCCTAACCCAGCGCACCGTCGTGGTGCGCCACGCGCTCCGGAACGCCCTAGTCTCGATCGCCACGATCATCGCGCTCGACATCGGGGCCTTGATCGGCGGCGCCGTGATCACCGAGTTCGTCTTCGGCTGGAGCGGCATGGGGGTCTGAGCACCCCGGGCTAGCCGAGATCCTCGACCTGCTACGCAACCTGCACAAGCGCCTCGACAGCGCCATCATCCTGATCACCCACGACATGGGCGTCGTCGCCGACCTGGCCGACCGCGTGATGGTCATGAAGGACGGCCTCACGGTCGAAGCCGGGTCGATCGACGAGATTTTCAACCGGCCGCAGCATCCGTACACCAAGCAGCTGCTTGCCGCGGTGCCCCACCTCGGCCAGGGCATCGAGATCGCCGATCGGCTGCAGGCCGTTCGGGCTCCGTCGGCCAAGCCGGTGCTCGACTTCCAGAACGTGGCCATCGAATACCCCAAGCGCGGGCGCATCCCGGCGTTCCGCGCGGCGGAGGACATCACGTTCCAGGTTTTCCCGGGCGAGATCGTCGGTCTGGTGGGGGAGTCAGGCTCCGGCAAGACCACCCTCGGTCGTGCAGCGGTCGGCCTGCTCCCGATCAAGGACGGCACCCTCGTGTCGTGCGGCATCGACATCTCGCACGCCGGCATGCGGGAGCTCCGGCCGCTCCGCCGCAAGGCCGGCATCGTCTTCCAGGACCCGGCCTCCTCGCTCAACCCGCGGATGCCGATCGGCGAATCGATCGGCGAGCCGCTGTACCTCTCCGGCGAGGCCAGGGGCAAGGATCTCGACCAGCGGGTGCAGACCCTGCTCGAGCAGGTCGAGTTGCCCACGAGCTACCGCAACCGCTTCCCGCATGAACTGTCCGGCGGCCAGAAGCAGCGTGTCGGCATCGCGCGCGCGCTCGCCCTGCACCCCGATCTGCTCATCGCCGACGAGCCGACGAGCGCGCTGGACGTCTCCGTTCAGGCCAGATTCCTCGAGCTTTTGCAGGAGCTGCAGGACCGTCTGCAGTTCGCCTGCCTGTTCATCAGCCATGACCTGGCGGTCGTCGATGCGCTCTCGCACCGCATCGCGGTGATGTATAAGGGTAAACTAGTCGAACAGGGGACTAGCGATCAGATTCTGCGTGCCCCCAAGGACCCCTACACCCAGCGCTTAATCAGCGCCGTGCCTGTGCCTGACCCCGCCGAGCAACGAGCTCGCCGCGAGGCTCGCCAGACTGCGAAACGACAAAACAAGGAATAGAAACTTATGGCGATTGCCACGCGCAATAACCTCCGGAACGTTGCAATCGTTGCCCACGTTGACCACGGCAAGACGACGCTGGTCGACGCGATGCTCAAGCAGACGAACTCCTTCGCCGACCACAGCCATGTGGAAGAGCGCGCGATGGACTCGAACGAGCTCGAGCGCGAAAAGGGCATCACGATCCTCGCGAAGAACACCGCGGTGTCCTACAAGGGCATCCACGCGACCGAGGGTCCGATCACGATCAACGTGATCGACACCCCCGGCCACGCCGACTTCGGCGGAGAGGTCGAGCGCGGCCTGTCCATGGTCGACGGTGTCGTGCTGCTCGTTGACGCGAGCGAGGGGCCGCTGCCGCAGACCCGCTTCGTGCTCCGCAAGGCGCTCGAGGCGCACCTGCCCGTCATCCTGCTGGTCAACAAGACCGACCGTCCCGACGCGCGCATCGACGAGGTCGTTGCCGAGAGCCAGGACCTGCTCATCGGCCTGGCCAGCGACATGGCGGATGACTTCCCCGACCTCGACCTGGACGCCGTCCTCGACGTTCCCGTCGTGTACGCCTCCGGCCGCAACGGCGCCGCGAGCCGCAACAAGCCGGAGAACGGCTCGCTGCCGGACAACGACGACCTGGAGCCGCTGTTCGAAGCGATCCTCGAGCACATCCCGGCCCCCGTCTACGACGACGAGCACCCCCTCCAGGCGCACGTGACGAACCTGGACGCTTCGCCGTTCCTCGGTCGTCTCGCTCTCCTGCGCGTCTTCCACGGCACCATCCGCAAGGGCCAGACCGTGGCCTGGGTGAAGTACGACGGCACCGTGGCGAACGTCAAGGTGACCGAACTGCTGATCACCAAGGCTCTCGACCGTTACCCGACCGAGAGCGCCGGCCCCGGCGACATCGTTGCCGTCGCCGGTTTCGAGGACATCACCATCGGTGAGACCCTCGCCGACCCCGACGACGTGCGCCCGCTGCCGACCATCACGGTCGACCAGCCGGCCATCTCGATGACCATCGGCACCAACACCTCGCCGCTGATGGGCAAGGTCAAGGGCCACAAGCTCACCGCCCGCATGGTCAAGGACCGCCTCGACCGCGAACTCGTCGGTAACGTTTCGCTCAAGGTCGTCGACATCGGACGCCCGGACGCCTGGGAGGTGCAGGGTCGAGGAGAACTCGCCCTCGCAATCCTCGTCGAGCAGATGCGCCGCGAGGG
>DHJB01000051.1:0-26238 GCA_002404115.1 Microbacteriaceae bacterium UBA4731 | reverse complement strand
CACCGTCGGCAAGCCGCAGGTTGTTGTGAAGCGCGTCGACGGCAAGATCCACGAGCCGTACGAGCACCTCACCATCGACTCCCCTGAGGAGTACCTCGGTGCGATCACCCAGCTCCTGGCCGCCCGCAAGGGTCGCATGGAGAACATGGCGAACCACGGCACCGGCTGGGTCCGGATGGAATTCATCGTTCCGTCGCGCGGCCTGATCGGCTTCCGCACGCAGTTCCTCACCGACACCCGTGGAACCGGTATCGCCAACGCGATCTTCCACGGCTACGAGGCGTGGGCCGGCAACATCGTCACCCGTAACAACGGCTCGATCGTCGCCGACCGTTCCGGTGTCGTCACGCCGTTCGCGATCATCGCGCTGCAGGAGCGGATGTCGTTCTTCGTCAACCCGACCGAAGAGGTCTACGAGGGCATGGTCATCGGCGAGAACTCGCGCGCCGACGACATGGACGTGAACATCACCAAGGAGAAGAAGCTGACCAACATGCGTCAGTCCACCTCCGACACGTTCGAGTCGATGACCCCGTCGCGCCAGCTGACGCTCGAGGAGTGCCTCGAGTTCGCCCGCGAGGACGAGTGCGTCGAGGTCACGCCTGCCATGGTGCGCATCCGCAAGGTCGAGCTCGCGGCATCCGCCCGCCAGCGCCAGACGTCGCGCCTGAAGAAGCAGGACGCGAGCTAAGCAGTCCCCTTTCACACGAAACCGCAGTTGTGCGCGCTAGGACCCTGTCCTGGCGTGCACGACTGCGGTTTCTACGTTGTGGGAGGCATCGAACGTGGGCACGAACCGAAACGTATCTGAGGAACTGCAATGAACAAGCTCCAGGCAACCATTCGAATTTCCCTGGCGGTCGTCACCGCGCTGACCGTCGGACCGGCACTGGCCGGATGCTCGGCACCCGCCGCTGAGGATGCCGTCAACGGCGCTGTGCAGGGCGCAACCGGCGGCGGCGTCAGCCTCGGCGGCAAGCTGCCCGCCGGCTGGCCCACCGAGGTGCCGGTCATCGACGGCGAGCTGCTCTTCGGCGCGGTGAAGACGACAGACGGCAAGCCGGGCTGGGTGGTCACGGTCAAGGCGGCCTCCACCGACCCGCTGGGCGAGGCCAAGCGCTCGCTCGAGGACGCCGGGTTCGTCGTCGACACCGCGGCATCCGTCGGCGCCACGGGCGCCGTCACCATGACCAACAAGACCTACGGTGTCACCGTCGCAGGCAACCCCGACGGCCTCCTCTACACGGTCACCCCCGCCTCCTAGCCGTTCCCCCTTCCGCGAAAACGCATTTGTGGTCGTTCTGAACGCGTTTTAGCGACCACAACTGCGTTTTCGCGGAATGGGAGTGGAACGAAAACGGTCAGGCGAAGAGGGACTCGCCGACGAAGCCGCCGCGGCGCGCGCCGGGCGGCACGACGAAGAGCGCCGAGCCCACGTGCCGGGTGTATTCGTTGAGCGCGTCGTGCCTGGCCAGGTTCAGCTGTACGGCGGTGAACTGTTCGGGGGAGCGCTGGAAGCTGATGAAGAACAGGCCGGCGTCGAGTCGGCCGAGCGCGTCGTTGCCGTCCACGAAGTTGTAGCCGCGACGCAGCAGCTTGCGGCCGCCGTTGTGCGTCGGGTGTGCGAGGCGCACGTGCGCGGTCGTGTCGATCAGCGGCGCGCCCTCCCGGCCCTCGAGCGTGAAGTCGGGTTCGGTGAACTCGGTCCCGCCGGAGAGCGGGGCACCCTCGCCCTTGGTGCGGCCGAACACGGTCTCCTGTTCGCGCAGGATCGTGCGATCCCAGGTCTCGATGGTCATCCGGATGCGCCGGGCCACGAGGTAGGACCCGCCCGTGAGCCAGCTGGGGCCGTCGCCCGGCTGCACCCAGACCTGCTCGTTGACGACGTCGGGCTGCTCGGCCTTGATGTTCGCCGTGCCGTCCTTGAAGCCGAACAGGTTGCGGGGGGTCGACTGGCTCGTGCTCGTCGATGAGGTTCGTCCGAAGCCCAGCTGTGACCAGCGAATGACGGCCCGGCCGAACGCTATCCGGGACAGGTTCCGGATGGCGTGAACGGCCACCTGGGGGTCGTTGGCGCAGGCCTGGATGCACAGGTCGCCGCCGCTCCTGCCCTCCTCGAGCATGTCGCCCGGGAAATGCGGCAGGTCCACCAGCCCGGCCGGGCGGGATGCCGCGAGGCCGAAGCGGTCGGTGCCGGCGGCCGTTTCGAACAGGCTCGGCCCGAAGCCGAAGGTGATCGTCAGGCCGGCCGTTGCCAGGCCCTGGGCTTCCCCGGTGTCCTCCGGCGGTGCGTCGTAGGGCCCGTCGACGGCGCCGAACTCGCCCACGTCCTTGCCAGCGGTCATCAAGGCCGCCGCGACGCTCCAATCCCGGAGCAGCTCGACCAGGTCGGCGCGGCTGGCGCCTGACGAGAGGTCGAAGGCGGCGAAGTGCAGGCGGTCCTGCGCCGGGGTGACGATTCCCGCCTGGTGCCTGCCGTGGAACGGGTACACCGCGGAATCGACTGAAGAGGCGCCGCCGGCCACGGAGGCGACGACCCGGTCGCCGGCGATGCCGAGCCCCAGGCCAGCCACTCCGGCCCCGGCCAGGCCGAGCAGGCCCCGGCGGGAGAGGCCGCGCGACCCGGCCGGCACAGCTGCCACAGGGGGCTCAGCAGGCACAGTTGTCTCAGGCACAGCTGTCTCAGGCGCAGCTGGCTCGGCAGGCGCAGCGGCGGGCACGGCCGGCCCGGTCATGACAGGACGAGCGCCGCGGTGAGACGGTTGAGCGGCTCGCCGAGGGCGTTCACCTGGTCGGACAGCGCCCGGATGTCGGCGGCCGACAGCTCGGTGTACAGGGCGAAGCCGTCGCCGACCCGGTGCGAGCCGAGCAGGGTCTGCAGCGCACCGAACTCGCGGTCGAGTTTCGCGGCGAGCTTCGGGTCCTTCTCCACGAGGATGGCGCGCACGCCGGAGTAGAGCTGCTTCGCGCCGTCGACGTTGGCCTGGAAGTCCCAGAGGTCGGTGTGCGACCAGAACTCTTCCTCGCCGGTGACCTTGCCGGAGGCGACCTCGTCGAGCAGGCCGATCGCGCCGTTCGTCTGCTGGGAGAGGGTGAAGGTCAGGTCCTGGACCTTCCCCTCCAGGGTGTGGGTATCGGCCACGAGCAGGTCGGCCAGGTGTCGGCGCCTGTCAGCGCCGTAGGCCTGGAAACCGGCTTCGGCGTCGGCGGGCCAGAGGTCCTTTTCGATCGCGTGCCAGCCAGTCCAGGCCTGGCCCGGTTCGAGGTCGGCCTCGCGCAGGTCAAGCTTGGGGTCGAGGTCGCCGAAGGATTCCGCGATGGTCTCGACCTGCTCCCAGTGGGCGCGGGTCGGGGCGTAGAGGCTCCGCGCGCGGTCGTCGTCGCCGGCGACGTAGGCGGCGGCGAACGCGTTGGTGCCGACCGAGAGCCGGTCGACCTCGTCCTTCACGTACTCGGCGTAGTCCGCGTTGGCCGACGTGATCTGCGCCGTGAGGTCCGCGGTGAGCGCGCCTGCGGCGCCCGACTTGGTGACGGTGAACGTCGCCTTGCCGACGCCGTCCCCGGTCATCCCCGGCTTGCAGGCGGTGAAGTAGGTGCCGGCGGAGAGCTGCACGACGAGGTCGCGGCTGAGGCCAGGGCCGATGTTCTCGGCCTCGCCGACGATCTTCTTCCCGTCCGCGGCGAGCAGGTAGAACTCGGTGACCTTGTCGCCCGAGTTGGTGACCGTGAAGCGCACGGTGCCCGCCGGCGCCTCATCTGCCGACACGGTGCACTCCGTGGCGCTGCTGACGACAGTAAGGGCGGCGTGGGTCGCGCCCGGCGTGCTCCCGGTGGCGACGCACCCGGTCAGGGCGAGGAGGCCGGCCGAGGAGACGGCGGTGAGCAGGGCAAGGCGAGCGCGCATGGGAGTCCTTAGAGCGGGGCGGGAGGGGAAGCGGAGGGGGTCAGTGCGCGGGAACGGCCGCGGGCCCCGCGGCATCCGTGCGCGGAGCGTTCCTGGCCAGGCGAGGGCGACCGTGCCGGCTCTTTACCACGAAGAGGGTCATGGTCGGCACCAGGTAGACGAGCCAGGCCGCAAGTTCCAGCCACGTGGTGGCAGGGGAGAAGTTGAGCGTGCCCTTGAGCAGCGCGCCGTACCAGCTGTCCGGCGGGATGGCGCCGCTGACGTCGAAGGCGAGGCTGTTCAGGCCGGGCAGGATGCCGGCCTCCTGCAGGTCGTGCACGCCGTAGGAGAGCACCCCGGCCGCGACGATGATCAGGATGCCGCCGGTCCAGGCGAAGAACTTCGCCAGGTTGATGCGCAGCATCCCCCTGTAGATGAGCCAGCCGAGCCCGACCGCGGTGACGAGGCCGAGGGCGGCGCCGATCAGCGGCATGGTGGTCTCGCCGGTTGCCTGCACGGCCGCCCAGATGAAGAGTGCCGTTTCGATGCCTTCGCGGCCCACGGCGAGGAAGGCGACGAGCACGAGGCCGAGCCCGGTGCCCACGAGGTGGCGGTCGATGTGCCCGTGCAGGTGACCCTTGAGGTCACGGGCGGTGCGCAGCATCCAGAACACCATCCACGTCACCAGGCCGGTTGCGACGATCGACAGTAGGCCGCCGATGGTTTCCTGCGCGGAGAACGACAGCCCGACGGTGCCGAAGGTCAGCGCGGCCCCGATGGCGAGGGCCAGGAGCAGGGCGAGTCCGACGCCCAGCCATACTCGCGCCAGCACGTCACGCCGGTCGATCTTGACGATGTAGGCGATCAGGATCGTGACGATGAGGGCGGCTTCGAGGCCTTCGCGCAGGCCAATCAGGTAGTTTGCGAGCACGTGGCTTCCTGGGGATCGGAGTGGGGAGGATGGTAAGGCTAACCTTACTTAATTCGACTCTAACCCGGATGCCCGACCCTGTCTAGTTATGCTTCATCAGAGGGCGATCGCCCATATCAATCCCCCTTGGAGTCCCCTCATGGTCCTGTCCGGCAGCGGCGAACGCGTCATGTTCGTGCACGAGCGGCCCGGGGACGAGTCCCTCGTCACGGGCGGCACCATCGCCCGGCTTCGCTCCGCTGACGTGCCGGTGGTGGTTGTGTTCGGCGGCGCGTCCGACAACGAAACCGGCATCGCCGCCGAGGCGAAAGCGGCGCTCGCGGAGCTCGACGTGGACGACTGGCGGACGCTGGCGGCCGCATCCGCCGACCCGGAGGCCGACCTGAGCGGGCTGAGGGAGGCCCTGCGCCAGGTCATCCAGAAGGCGCGGCCCACGGCCGTCGTGATCGGCACCGTCGACGACGGGCTGCGCCTGGCTGCGACGGGCGCCGCCCACGCGGCCGGGCTGCCCGTCTACCTGAGCCGACGTGTCTCCGGCGCCGCCGGCCTGCGGCTCATCGCGATCGACGTGAGCGACCAGGTCGGGCAGAAGCTCCGTGCGCTCGCCGCGTACCCCGGACGGTGGACGGTCGCCGACCACGCCGTGCGCCTCGCCGACGGCACCCTCCTCGCCGTCACGGGCACGGAAACCTACCTCCGGCTCGATCCGCCGCAGGGGGTTCCCAGCGAGGAACCGCTGACGCTCGTCGGCCGTCTCGTCGTGAGCGCCGCCGCCCTGGCCGCCGGTGTGGCCTTCGGCGTTCTCGGCACGATCGCCCACCAGGCCACCGTACGGCTCGGGCCTGTGACGATCCCGGCCGGGCTGATCATCGCCCTCATGGCCGTCGCCGCGCTGCTCGCTGGCCTGCGGCTGGTGCTGGGCGACCGGCTCCCCGTGTTCTGCTGCGCCCTCGGGATGCTCGGCACCATCTTCCTGCTCTCCCTGCGCAGCCAGGGCGGCTCCGTCCTGGTGCCGGCCGGACTGCCCGGCACGCTGTGGACGGTCGCGCCGACGCTTATCGCCACACTCGTGCTGGCGTGGCCCAAACTTCCGGCTAAGCGCTGAACCGGCCTAGACTGGAAATCCGGCTCCTGAAGGGAATCCGCCCACTGTGACGTACGTCATTGCTCTGCCCTGCGTTGACGTGAAAGACCGCGCCTGCGTCGATGAATGCCCGGTCGATTGCATCTACGAGGGTGAGCGTTCGCTCTACATCCACCCCGACGAATGCGTCGACTGCGGCGCCTGCGAACCGGTCTGCCCGGTCGAGGCCATTTACTACGAAGACGACCTGCCCGACAAATGGGCCGACTACTACAAGGCGAACGTCGAGTTCTTCGACGACATCGGCTCCCCGGGCGGCGCCGCCAAGATCGGCGTGATTCCGAAGGACCACCCGGTCATTGCGGTGCTGCCGCCGCAGGTCCAGCACTAACTCGCCCGTGCTGAAACCGCTCCCCGACTACCCGTGGGACCAGATGGTCCCCTTTGCCTCCCGGGCGCGCGCGCATGCCGACGGCATCGTGGACCTGTCGATCGGCTCCCCGGTGGATGTGACGCCGGAGGTCATCCGGCGGGCGCTCGCCGAGGCGACCGACGCCCACGCGTACCCGCAGACCGCCGGCACCCCCGAGCTGCAGCGCGCGATCGTGGCCTGGTACGAGCGCCGCCGCGGCGTCACCGGCCTGACCGAGAGGAACGTGCTGCCGACGATCGGCTCCAAGGAGCTCGTTGCCCTGCTGCCGTTCATGCTCGGCATCGGCGAGGGCGACACGATCGTGCACCCGCGCGCGGCCTACCCGACCTATGCGATCGGCGCGGCCATCGCCGGCGCCGACTCGCTGGCCTCCGACGACCCGGCCGAGTGGCCCGACACGACGAAACTGATCTGGTTGAACAGCCCGGGCAATCCGGACGGGCGAGTCCTCACCGTCGATGAACTCCGCACCGCCGTCGACCGTGCGCGCGAACTCGACGCGGTGATCGTCAGCGACGAATGCTACGCGGAGCTGGGCTGGGACGAGCCGTGGACGAGCGAGCCGATCCCCAGCATCCTTGACCCGCGGGTCATCCGGGGGAGCCGCCACAACGTGCTCGCGATCTACTCATTGAGCAAGCAGTCCAACATGGCCGGGTACCGAGCGGCGTTCGCGGCCGGCTGCAGCACCGTGCTCGGGCGACTGCTGACCGTGCGCAAGCACGCCGGGCTCATGCTTCCGGCGCCCCTGCAGGCCGCCATGGTCGCCGCCCTCGGCGACGACGAGCACGTCGCCGTGCAGCGGGAACGCTACCGGGCACGCCGACAGGTGCTGCTTCCGGCGTTGCAGGATGCCGGCTTCCGCATCGACCACAGCGAGGCCGGACTCTACCTCTGGGCAACGGAGGGCGTCGACGCCTGGGAGTCGATCGACCGGCTGGCCGACCTGGGCATCCTCGCCGGCCCCGGCCCCTTCTACGGCGACGTCTACCCGCAGCACGTGCGCTTCTCGCTCACCGCCACCGACGAGCGGATCGCGGCCGCCGCCGTGCGTCTGCGCGCCTCGGCACGGGTTGTGGACCACCGCTAACGAACTGGCACGAGTCTTGGTGGATGCGACAGTAGGCGTCCGGGCCGATTAGGCTGTATCCGGTTGACGTTGCCCTGCACCGAAAGTGTCTCGCGGCGTACCGCCACAGACCACAGAAACTCAGGGAGGCGCCGTGAGCGACGTCACACAGCCAACACCATCCACCGAGCCGCAGAAGGCCACCCTCACGTTCCCCGGAGGGAGCGCCGAGTTCCCGATCCTGCAGGCCGCCGACGGTGCGGCCAGCATCGACATCTCCACCCTCACCCGCCAGACCGGGCTCACCACGCTCGACTCGGGGTTCGTCAACACGGCGTCCACCCGCTCGGCGATCACCTTCATCGACGGCGAGCAGGGCATCCTCCGCTATCGCGGCTACCCGATCGAGCAGATCGCCCAGAACTCGAGCTTCCTCGAGACGGCCTGGCTGCTCATTTACGGCGAGCTGCCCAGCGCGAGTGAACTCGACGAGTTCGACACCCGCATCCGTCGTCACACCCTGCTGCACGAGGACCTGCGCCGCTTCTTCGATGCGCTGCCGCACAACGCGCACCCGATGTCGGTGCTCTCCTCCGGCGTTTCGGCGCTGTCGACGTACTACCAGGACTCGCTCAGTCCGAAGGACCCGGCGCAGGTCGAGATCTCGACGATTCGCCTGCTCGCCAAGCTGCCGGTCATGGCCGCGTACGCGCACAAGAAGAGCATCGGCCAGGCGTTCCTGTACCCCGACAACTCGCTGAGCTTCGTCGACAACTTCCTCAAGCTCAACTTCGGCACCTACGCCGAGCCCTACGAGGTGAACCCGGTCGTCAGCCGCGCGCTCGAGCGTCTGCTCATGCTGCACGAGGACCACGAGCAGAACGCGTCGACCTCGACCGTGCGCCTCGTCGGTTCGACCGAGGCCAACCTGTTCGCGTCGATTTCCGCGGGCATCAACGCGCTGTTCGGGCCGCTGCACGGCGGCGCCAATGAGGCCGTCCTCAAGATGCTCGGCGAGATCAAGGCATCCGGCGAGGGCGTCGAGAAGTACGTCGAGCGGGTCAAGAACAAGGAGCACGGCGTTCGCCTGATGGGCTTCGGCCACCGGGTGTATAAGAACTACGACCCGCGCGCGACGCTCGTCAAGGAGAGCGCCCACGAGGTGCTCGCCGCCCTCGGCGTCAAGGACGACCTGCTGGACATCGCCCAGGAGCTCGAGCACATCGCGCTCAACGACGACTACTTCCGGGAGCGCAAGCTCTACCCGAACGTCGACTTCTACACCGGCGTCATCTACAAGGCCATGGGCTTCCCGACCCGGATGTTCACGGTGCTCTTCGCGATCGGCCGCCTGCCGGGCTGGATCGCGCACTGGCGCGAGATGAACACCGACCCGGCAACCAAGATCGGCCGCCCGCAACAGCTGTACATCGGTTCGCCGGCGCGCGACTTCCCGCGCCGCTGACCCTGCCCCCGCGCCGAGATTGACAGGTGCGGTCGAGTCGGCCCGGTACGCGGGTCAATCTCGACCGGAACGGTCAATCTCGGCGGGTTATGGGGTTGGCCTGGCGCGCAGGTGGAGGGTGTCCTTCGCCGCAGCCTCGACCTTGTCGAGGCTGAACAGCCACGGGCGGGTTTCGTGGTGCTGCCAGAGCGGCATCTGGTCGACGTAGTTCGGGTGGAAGGCGTGCCCGGAGGCTCCGGCCAGGTTCAGCCAGGTCGAGTCGTCCAGGTCGGCCAGGCTGACCACCTGCCGCATCGACGGAACCCAGTCCACGCCGTACCCGACCGCGGCATCCCAGCCGACCGCGTTGACGACGGATGACCCGCCGGCGAGCTCGTACGGGCCGCGGTTGAAGAGCCACTCGATCGGTGCAACGCCCGATTCGCCGAAGCTCGCGTTCGTCAGTTCCAGGGTGTGCAGCTCGCCCCATTGCCAGGCGGCGGCCTTCGACCCCATCAGGTGGGCCCCCTCGGTGGCGGCGCGGGTGAGCACGCGGGAGAGCATGCTGTCGCGTCCGACGGCCCCGATCCGTTCGTTGACCCACCACTCGGAATCCGGTTGCTTGAGCAGGGACATCACGACCCCGAAGTCGCGGTCTCCGCCGGTCATCTTCGGTGCGTCCGGGAACTTGTGGTCGAACATGTCGACCAGGAGGTTGCGCCAGAAGATGTTGAAGTACGCCGCGGCTGCGCTGGTCGAGTCCATCTGGTAGTCCCAGCCGTCGAAGAGGGCCTGGGCCTCACGCGCCTTGCCGGAGACCTTCACGTTCCTCAGCAGCGGTACGAGGGCCGCAGCGACGGCGCTGAAGTTGTCGGACTGAATCGTGCTCATGGTGTCGGTCGTGATCGGCGTTTTGGCGTCGATCAGGGCCTGCAAGCGGCCCGTGATCTCGTTCGCGCGGTAGCCCAGGTCCCAGTCCTTCGTGAGGAGGTACGGGTAGTCCGGCCCGACCGAGGCGTTGTTGGCGCTGACGATGAATCCCCGGGCCGGGTTCAACGTCGTCGGAAGCTTCGCGAAGGGGATGTAGCCCTTCCAGCCGTACTGGCTCGTCCAGCCGGGCACGGGCACCGTGCCGTCGCCCTTCTTCCGGATCGGGATGAGGCCGGGCGCCTGGTATCCGATGTTGCCGTCCACGTCGGCGTACATTAGGTTCTGCGACGGAACCTCGAACATCTTGGCCGCGGCCCGGAAACTCGGCCAGTCGGTTGCGGCGTCGAGGGCGAAGATGGCGGATGCCGTGCGCCCGGGGGTGAACGCCGTCCACTGGAGGGAGAGCTGGTAGCTGGTCGCCGGGGTGCCGGCGGCCGGAGTGGAGGTGGGCGTTGGCGCCGGCGCGGGTGCCGTCACCCCGGCGGCCCGCGGGTAGTTGCTCGCGATCGCCGGGAACGCCGTCCCGTCGAGGCCGCTGACGATCGGGCCGTGCTCGGTCGAGTGGATCTCGATCTTCACCGGGGGGCCGCCTGCCACGGAGATCTTCTCGTTCCGCACGGTGAGCGGCTTCTGCACACCGTCGTACTCGTAGGTGTCGCCGGTCACCTTCTCGAGGTAGAGGTCGGCGACATCCGGCCCCAGATTGGTGAAGCCCCAGGCGATGCGGGCGTTGTGGCCGATGATGATGCCGGGCATGCCGGTGAACCCGTAGCCGGCGACATCGAACGGGCAGTCGTCGGTCACCCTTTCACAGCGCAGGCCAACCTGGTACCAGACCGACGGCAGGACCGGGCCGAGGTGCGGGTCGTTCGCGAGGATGGGTTTGCCGGTGTCGGTGTGCGCGCCGGAGACCACCCAGGAATTCGAGCCGATTTCGCCGCCGGCCGGGCCGAGCAGTTCGGGAACCGAGGCGAGGGCGGTGCGCAGCTGGCTGAGCGGGGAGGCGAGTGCGGTGCTCGCGATGGGTTCGGTGGTGTCCGGCGCCGCGGCGGTGGCCGCGCTCGCCTGACGGGGCATGCCGCCCACAATGGTCGGGTGGGTGGCGTAGGGGTAGGCGGGGTGGAGTTCGCCGATCTCGGCGGGGGTGAGCGTGGCAGCCTGCTGGGCCCGGTCGATCTCGTCGTCGAGATTGGACCTGAGATCCCAGGCCATCGCCTTCAGCCAGGCGACCGAGTCGGCCGGTGTCCACGGCTCCGGCTTGTAGCCGGCGTTCTGCAGGCCGAGCACCGCGTACTCGAGGGAGATGTCGGCGCCCTTGTGCGTGGCCAGGTAGGCGTTCACGCCGTCGGCGTAGGCCTGGTAGTAGCCGAGCGAGACGGGGTCGAGCAGCTTGACCTCTTTCTCGGCGACGGCCCGCCAGCCGAGCGTGCGGATGAAGGTGTCCGTACCCACCTGGCTCTTGCCGAACAGCTCGGAGAGGCGACCGGCCGTCACGTGCCGGCGGAAGTCCATCTCCCAGAACCGGTCCTGGGCGTGCACGTACCCCTCGGCCTCGAACAGGTCGGTCGACGTTTTCGCGACGATCTGCGGGATGCCGGCGCCGTCGCGGTATACGGTGACGTCGTCGCCGAGCCCCGGGATGTCCACCTGGCCGGCGAGCGTCGGGAACGACCGGATGACCGTCCAGGTTCCCAGCCCCGCGGCGACGATGACGAGGCTGAGGAGGATGCCGAGCACGGTGAAGATCGTGCTCGCCCTCCGGTGGCGCCTGCTGCGTGGTGCGTCGGTGCCCACTTCGCTCCCTTGTGACGGCTGTGCCCCGTGGTGCTAGGCGTGAAGCTGTTCGTTCAGCACGATACCGGTCCCGCTCCTCTGCAGGACCTCGACCGCACCGGTAAGCGAGTTTCTGCGGAAGAGCAGGTTCGGCACGCCGGAGAGCTCGAGCGCCTTCACCGTGCGGGGCGCCCCATCCGCCGTGCGCGGCTGGCCGACCAGAACGACCTTGGTGCCCGCGGTCACGTAGAGGCCGGCCTCGACGACCGTGTCGTCGCCGATCGCGATGCCGACGCCGGAGTTCGCGCCGAGGAGGGCGCGCGCGCCGATGGAGACGCGCTGCGTGCCGCCGCCGGACAGCGTGCCCATGATCGAGGCACCGCCGCCGATGTCGGCGCCGTCGCCGACGACGACGCCCTGGGAGATGCGGCCCTCGACCATCGACGTGCCGAGGGTGCCGGCGTTGAAGTTGACGAAGCCCTCGTGCATGACGGTGGTGCCGGGGGACAGGTGCGCGCCGAGGCGCACGCGCGAGGCATCCGCGATCCTGACCCGGTCGGGGGTGACGTAGTTCAGCAGCGGGGGGAACTTGTCGATGCCGGTCGCCTGGATGCCGAGGCGCTGGAGCGACGGGCGCAGGCGGTCGAAGTCGGCCGGGAGCATCGGGCCGGCGTTGGTCCAGACGACGGTCGGCAGGTGACCGAAGATGCCGTCGAGGTTGATGCTGTTCGGGCGCACGAGGAGGTGCGAGAGCAGGTGCAGGCGGAGGTAGGCATCCGTCGTTCCGGTCGGTGCCGCCTGGAGGTCGATCTGCACGGTGACGGCGTCCAGCCGCACGTTGCGCCGGGCGTCGTCTCCCGTGACCTCTTCGAGCTCGGCCGGCACGATCCAGCGGTCGCGGCCGGCGGGCAGTGTGCCCAGGCTGGGCGCCGGGAACCACGTGTCGAGCACCGTTCCGTCGCCCGCGATCGTGGCCAGGCCGTACCCCCACGCGTGGGACGGGAGAGCGACATCGGGGGAGGCGGCAGTGAGCATGCCTCTAGATTAGTAGGGTGCCCCTGAACCCAGTGCCAGTGAACCCCGAGCGACTCAACCTCGCCGCGTCGTCCATCGAGATCACCCGCGAGATCTGCGACATCGAGTCGGTGTCCGGCAACGAGACGACGCTGGCGGATGCCATCGAAGCGTCGCTCGCCGGAGCCGACCACCTCGAGATTATCCGCGACGGCGACACCATCGTCGCCCGCACCCGGCTCGGCCGTGCGCAGCGCGTCGTCATCGCCGGGCACATCGACACGGTCCCGCTGAACAACAACCTGCCGACCCGCTTCGAGACGATCGACGGCGTCGACTATCTCTGGGGACGCGGCACGGTCGATATGAAGTCCGGCGTCGCCGTGCAGCTCAAACTGGCCCTCGAACTTACCGAGCCCGGCGTCGATATCACCTGGATGTGGTACGACCACGAGGAGGTCTCCGACAACCTCAACGGCCTCGGCCGGCTCGCCCACAACCGCCCGGACCTGTTCGTGGGCGATTTCGCCATCCTCGGCGAGCCGACCAACAGCCAGATCGAGGGTGGGTGCAACGGCAACCTGCGAGTGGAGATCCGCGCCTTCGGCCTGCGGGCGCACTCTGCGCGCAGCTGGGTGGGCGAGAACGCCATCCACAAGGTCGCGCCGATCCTGCACGCGCTCGCGAACTACGAGCCCCGCGAGGTCGAGGTCGACGGCCTCGTTTACCGCGAGGGCCTGAACGCGGTCGGCATCACCGGCGGCATCGCCGGCAACGTCATCCCCGACGAAAGCATGGTGCACGTCAACTACCGCTTCGCGCCCAGCCGCACCGTCGACGAGGCGATCGCCCACCTGCACGAACTGTTCCCCGAGTTCGAGATCACCGTCGTCGACAGCGCAGCCGGCGCGCGCCCCGGCCTCGACGCTCCCCTCGCGCAGGAATTCCTCGCGGCGGTCGGGGGCGAGGCCCGCCCCAAGTACGGCTGGACGGATGTCGCCCGCTTCTCAGCCCTCGGCGTCCCCGCGGTCAACTACGGCCCCGGCGACCCGCTCAAGGCCCACGCTGACGACGAACGGGTCGCGCTGCACCAGATCACCGAGTGTGAAGAGGGCCTGCGCGCGTGGCTGAGCGCCTCAGCCGGCTAAGGGCGAGGTACCGGCTTACGCCGTGGTGGGGCAAGGTCATCGCGGTCTGGGCCGTGTCCCGTGTGGTCACGACCACGATGGTGCTGGTCCTGGCGAGCGTGCAGGGCCCGAACGCGTGGACGGGCGCCGGCCCTCGGTACGTCGACTTCGCGAACATCTGGGATGGCCGCTGGTACAACATCGTCGCCGTCGCCGGCTACCCGTCCGTGCTGCCCCTCACCCCCCAGGGGCAGGTGGCCGAGAACGCGTGGGCGTTCCTGCCGGGCTATCCGGCCCTCGTGCGCCTGCTGATGGAGGTCAGCGCCCTGCCCTGGGCGCCCGTGGCGGTGTTCGTCTCGCTCGCCTTCAGCCTCGGTACCGCCCTGCTGTTCTACCGGCTGATGCGGCGCGTGCTCGATTCGTCGACGGCGCTGTTCTCCGTCGTGTTGTTCTGCTTCGCCCCCCTCTCGCCGATCCTGCAGTTCGGGTATGCGGAATCGATGTACCTCTTCTTCCTCACCCTCGCGCTGTTCCTGCTGCTGGAGCGGCGGTACGTGCTGCTCTTCCCGGTGGTCGCCGTGATGGCCTTCACCAGGCCCAGCGGGCTGGCGTTCGCGCTGGCCCTGGGGCTGCACGTCGTGCACCGCTGGGTGACCAGGGCCAGGGACCCGTTCCCGCTGCACGAGCGGGTGCTGTCGGCATCCGTCGCCGTGTTCAGCGGGCTCCTCGGTCTGGCCTGGCCGGTGACCGCCTGGGCCGTCACCGGGTCGATGTCGGCGTACACCGACACCGAGCTGGCCTGGCGGGCGCCGTACATCGGCTACCAGGACCTCGTGCCGTTCACCGGGTGGTTCCAGGGCGGGGTGTGGTGGATCGGAATGCCGCTCGGCATCATCGCCGTCGCCGCCCTGATCCTCGCCTTCACCCTGTTCATGTTCACGCCGGCGGTGAAGCGTCTCGGCGTCGACCTGCGGTTCTGGGTGGCCGGCTACGTGCTCTACCTGCTCGCCGTCTTCTTCCCGCAGTCGAGCACGTTCCGGCTGCTCATGCCGGTGTTCCCGCTGCTCGGCGCGGTCGCGGTTCCGCGCTCGGTCGCGTACCGCGTGGCACTCGTGGTGCTGGGAATTGCGGGCCAGTGGGGGTGGCTGCTGATCTGCTGGGGAGTCGACGGCGCGGACTGGACGCCGCCCTAATTACAGTCTTAGGGGCCGGATGGTCGATAATGGAAGTTCACAGTATGAATGAAAGGGGAGTTCATGGCTGCCATGAAGCCACGGACCGGGGATGGCCCGATGGAGGCTGTCAAAGAAGGGCGCCTCATCATCGTGAGGGTACCGCTCGAAGGCGGAGGTCGACTTGTCGTTTCCGTGAATGACGCCGAGGCGAAGGAGCTTCACGACGCACTTGCCGGGGTCGTCAGCCCGGCCGTCTAGGCCCGGATGATTTCACCCCGGATGATCGGCTGTGCAGCTTCGGCTGCACAGCCGATTTCTTTGTTCGGGGGACTTGCGTGTGCTGGGGAGCGGCGCGGGGGTGTCGCCCGGGGTCAGGCGCGCAGCTTGGTGATCTGCAGCAGCCCGTCGCCGACCGGCGAGAGGGCGCTGATCACGGCGTTCGAGGACGCGATTTCGTTGAGGAGCGTGCGGAATCCCGTGGTCACGTCGTCACGCTGGGTGGGGTTGGCCACCCGGCCGCGCCAGAGCGCATGGGCGACGAGCACGGTTCCGCCCGGGCGGGCCAGGCGCAGCCCGTGCTCGACGTACTCGATGACCGACTGCGGGTCGGCGTCGATGAAGACGATGTCGTAGGAGTTCTCGTTCATGCGCGGCAGCACCTCGGCCGCCTTGCCGGTGATCAGCCGCACGCGGTTCGCGGGGATCCCGGCCTCGACGAAGCTGGCCCTGGCGTGCTGCTGGTGGTCGATTTCGTTGTCGATCGACGTGAGTGTCGCCCCGGGGGCGCCGGTGAGCAGCCAGATGCCGGAGACGCCGGCTCCCGTGCCGACCTCGAGGATGCTCCTGGCGCCGGTGGCGGCCGCGAGAACGGCGCTCTGGGCGCCGACGGAGGGCGCGATCGCGTCGATCCCGAGCTCAAGGGACTGCTGCCTGGCCTTGACCAGGGCGTCGGTCTCCACGACGAAGTCATCGGAGAATTTCCAGTTCAGTTCAATGTCAGACACGGCGCAACTCCAGTAGGTGGGTACGTCAAGACTACGGCCGCGCCGCGCATGGTCGAGGGATGCCTCGCCGGGGGTTATTCTGATGGAATGTTTGGTCTGACGTTCGAGAAAATCCTGCTCATCGGGATCATCGCCGTCTTCTTGCTCGGTCCGGAGAAACTTCCGCACTACGCCGCCCAGCTGGGACGCCTCGCGCGCCAGCTCAGGGACATGGCGAACGGGGCCAAGGACCGCATGCGCGACGAGATGGGCCCCGAGTTCGACGACCTGGACTGGAAGAAACTCGACCCCCGCCAGTACGACCCGCGCCGGATCATCCGTGAGGCGCTGCTCGACGACGAACCGTTCGCCGCCAAGCCGGTTGACGAGTCGGCCATCGTGTCCAGGGCGCCGAACCCTGACGGCGCCTACCTGCAGCGCAAGCGTGCCCGCGAGAACGCCCTGGCCCCCGCCGAGCCGGCGCCGTTCGACTCCGAAGCCACCTAGCCAGCCCCGCGCTCTGTCCGAATTCGACGGAGATTTTGGTCGAAACGGGTCTGAAACGCGCGTTTTGCGGGGTTTGGCCCAAAATGTCCGTCGAATTCGGCAGGGGCGACGGCTGGGGCGACGGCAGGGGCGGTGGGTCGGGCTACTTCGGGGAAATGCCGAGGCTGCGGCCGGCGAGGCCGCGGGCGCGGGTGGCGAGCCGGTCAGCGACGGCCCGGATGGCGGCCGCGGCGGGGTCGTCAGGGGCACCGAGCACGACCGGGACGCCCTGGTCCCCGCCGGCGCGCAACTGCACGCTCAGCGGCACCTGGGCGAGCAGCTCCACGGGCGCCTCCTGCCCGGCAGAGAGCCTGCGCGCAACCTCGGCGCCTCCGCCGGAGCCGAACAGTTCCAGCATGGTGCCGTCAGGCTGCGGGAGCCCGGCCATGTTCTCGATCACGCCGTAGATGCTCTGGCCGGTCTGCCGGGCGACGACGCCGCTTCGCTCAGCGACCTCCGCTGCGGCCGGCTGCGGGGTGGTGACGACGATGACCTCGGCGTGGGGGAGCAGCTGGCCGACCGAGATCGCCACGTCCCCGGTGCCCGGCGGCAGGTCGAGCAGCAGGATGTCCAGGTCGCCGAAGTACACGTCGGTGAGGAACTGCTGGATCGTGCGGTGCAGCATCGGCCCGCGCCAGGCGACCGCGACCGAGGCATCCTCGACGAACATGCCGATCGAGATGACCTTCACGTCGTAGGCGATCGGCGGCAGGATCATGTCCCCGACCTGGGTCGGCTTGACCGCGAGCCCGTCGCTGACCAGGCCGAGCAGGCCGGGGATGGAGAACCCGTACACATCCGCGTCGATGATGCCGACCCGCAGCCCCCGCGCGGCCAGCGCGACGGCGAGGTTGGCGGTGATCGTGGACTTGCCCACCCCGCCCTTGCCGCTGGTGATCGCGTAGACGCGAGTGAGCGACTCCGGCCCGAACTGGATCACCCGCGCGGCCTTGCCGCCGCGCAGCTTCTCGGTCAGTGCCTGGCGCTGCTCGCGCGTCATCACGGTGACGTCGACGGTGACATTGCCCGCGCCGGCGACGGATTCCGCGGCCTGCAGGGTGTCGGCCTCGATGCGCTGCGCCGCTGGACATCCGGCGATCGTCAGGCGGATGCCGACGGTCACGTGGCCGGCGGGGTCGACCGTGACGCCGGACACCATGTCGAGCTCGGTGATCGGCTTGCGGATCTCTGGATCGATCACCCGAGCGAGGGCGGCGAGGACCTGGTCGTCAGTCAACCGAGGGACGCTCCCCGCGCTCGCGCCGGTCCTGCTCGTCACGCTGGTCGAGATTGTCGAGCAGCGAGCGCAGCTCGGCCCGGAGGAAGTCCTTCGATGCGAGGTCTTTCAGGCCGAGCCGCAGGGCGACCACCTCGCGGGCGAGGTACTCGGTGTCGGCGAGGTTGCGCTCGGCGCGCTGCCGGTCCTGCTCGAACTGCACGCGGTCGCGGTCGTCCTGGCGGTTCTGGGCGAGGAGGATCAGCGGCGCGGCGTACGACGCCTGCAGCGAGAGCACCAGGGTGAGCGCGATGAAGCCGAGCGACACCGAGTCGAACCGCAGGTTCGCGGGCGACAGCGTGTTCCAGCCGATCCAGCCGATCGTGAACAGGGTGAGCCCGAGGAGGAACCAGGGCGTGCCCATGCCTCGCGCGATGGTCTCGGTGAACCGGCCGAAGCGGTCGCTGCTGCCGCGGCGGCTGCGCGCGAGTTTGGATGCACGCAGCCCCTTGGGCGCGTCGAGGCGAAGATCGGACCGGTTAGCTCGTGCCATGGTCGCTCACCTTTCCGCCTGGCAGGGGGATGCTTCCGGTCATCAGGTTGTTCCTGACCGCGGCGCGCCTGGTCACGTCGTCATTGCCGTCGTGGCTTCGCCAGTCGTCCGGGAGCAGGTAGTCGAGCACGTCGTCGATCGTGACCACGCCGACCAGGCGGTGGTTGTCGTCGACCACGGGCACGGAGACGAGGTCGTAGCTGGCAAGGATGCGCGAGACCTCGGCCGCCGAGGTGTCGGCCGTGATCGCTTCCAGGCCGAGGTCGAGCAGCGTGCCGAGGCGTTCGTGCGGCGGGTAGCGCAGCATCCGCTGGAAGTGCACCATGCCGAGGAAACGCCCGGTCGGCGGCTCGTAGGGCGGCAGGGTGACGCAGATCGCCGCGCCGAGGGCCGGCGCGAGGTCGTGGCGGCGGATGAGCGCGAGCCCCTCGGCCACGGTGGCGTCGGCCGAGACGATGATCGGCTCGGTCGTCATGAGACCGCCGGCGGTGTCGGGGGCGTAGGAGAGCAGGAAGCGCACGTCGTCCGCCTCCTCCGGCTCCATCAGGTCGAGGAGCTGCTCGCCGCGCGCAGGCGGCAGCTGCGCGATGAGGTCGGCCGCGTCATCCGGCTGCATGTGGTCGAGCACCTCGGCGGCGCGGGCGTCGCCGAGGTTGGTCAGGATGCCGACCTGTTCGCTTTCCGGCATCTCCTCGAGCACATCGGCGAGGCGGCCGTCGGGCAGTTCGCTGGCGACCTCGAACATGCGTTCCTGGGGCAAGTCGAGCAGGGTGTTGGCGAGGTCGGCGGGCTTGAGGTCGGAGTAGGTGGCGATGAGCTGCTCGGCGGACTGGGCCTGGCCCTCTGTCGACTTTTCGTGCACCTCACCCCAGGTGACGAAGGCCGTGGCGCCCTTGGCGAACAGGGACGCGCTGGTCTTGGGTCGCCGGACGAAGAGCTGGCTGACCGCCCATTCGCCCTGGTTGCTCGGCTCGATCGCGACATCCTCGATGATCGCTTCGCCGGAGCCGTCGTTGAACGCGAGCTGGCGGCCGAGGATCTCGGCGATGACGCGCACCTCGCCGCCGCGCTGCTCGAACCGGCGCACGTTGATCAGGCCCGTCGTGATGATCTGTCCGGAGCCGATGCTGGTGACGCGGCCGATCGACACGAAGACGCGACGCTTGCCTGGGATCTCAACGATCAGGCCGACCACCCGGGGTGGGTCGCTTTTTCGGTAGACGACCAGTACATCGCGCACCTTGCCCACGCGGTCGCCCGCGGGGTCGAAGACGGTGCAGCCGGCCAAGCGGGCGACGAAGACTCTGGTGGCACTCACAGTACAAATCTAGGCCACGCATCGTTGATTCGAGACGAGCGTGGAACAATGGCGGCATGAGCACACAAAGCCCGCTGGGCGGTCGCGGAGCGGCCCTCTTCCCCGTCCTGCCCAAGGGCGAGGTCGTCGCCACCTACGAAACCTATTTTGAGGCGCAGGAGGCCGTCGACAAGCTCGCCGTAGCCGACTTCCCGGTGAAGCAGGTGTCCATCGTCGGCAACGACCTCAAGAGCGTCGAACGGGTGACCGGCAAGCTCACCTACGGCCGCGTCGCGCTGGCCGGCGCGGCATCCGGCGCCTGGATGGGCATCTTCTTCGGGTTGCTCTTCTTCATCTTCTCGCCGAGCGGAGCGAGCCTGCCGTTCGTGGCGGCCGCGCTGCTCATCGGCGCCGGGTTCGGGATGCTGTTCGGCCTCGTCAGCTACGCGCTGAACCGCCGGCGGCGGGACTTCACCTCGACCATGCAGGTGATCGCCGGCAACTACCAGGTGATCGTCGACCTGGCCCTGGTCAACCGCGCCCGCAACGTGCTGGCCGGTCACGCCGCGGCGGCGACGGAGCCGGTGGCGCCGCATCCGGCCGAGCCGACGCAGCCGACCCAGCCGTCAGGGCCGACCCAGCCAGCCGGGCAGTCCCAACCGACTCCTCCGCCCGCCCCGTAGCCACGTGCCCCCACCCCGCGGACGGGGAGCGGGACGGGCCGCTGCGGTTACTTGGTGAGGGTGGCGATCCAGGCTTCGACGTCGGTCGCCGTGCGCGGGATGGCGGCCGAGAGGTTCTCTGCGCCGTCCTCGGTGATCAGGATGTCGTCCTCGATGCGCACGCCGATGCCGCGGTACTCCGCCGGCACGGTGAGGTCGTCCGACTGGAAGTACAGGCCGGGCTCGATCGTGAACACCATGCCGGGTTCGATCACGGCGTCCATGTACATGTCGCGGCGGGCCTGGGCGCAGTCGTGCACGTCGATGCCGAGGTGGTGGCTGGTGCCGTGCACCATGTAGCGGCGGTGGTGCCCGTTGTCGGGCTGCAGCGCCTCCTCGGCGGTGACCGGGAGCATGCCCCACTCCGCGGTGCGGCGGGCGATGACGTCCATGGCCGCGGCGTGCACGTCGCGGAACACGGCGCCGGGCCTGGCGACGGCGAAGGCGGCATCCGCTGCCTCGAGGACGGCGTCGTAGACCCGGCGCTGCACCTTGGTGAAGGTGCCGTTGACCGGGAGGGTGCGGGTGATGTCGGCGGTGTAGTAGCTGTCGACCTCGACGCCGGCGTCCAGCAGGATCACGTCGCCGGGAACCACGGCGCCGTCGTTGCGGGTCCAGTGCAGGATGCAGGCGTGGGGGCCGGATGCCGCGATCGTGTCGTAACCGACGGCGTTGCCGTCGGCCCGGGCGCGCGTGTTGAACACGCCCTCGACCAGGCGCTCGCCGCGCTGGTGCGCGCTGGAGCGGGGCAGGTCACGGATGACGTCGTCGAAGCCGCGCGCGGTGGCATCGACGGCCAGGCGCATCTGGCCGACCTCGTACAAGTCCTTGACCAGGCGGAGTTCTGACACGTCGCGGGCGAGTTGCTCGTCGGCGTCGTGCTCGGCGTTGACCTCGAGGCTGAACGGGGAATCGGACGCGTTCATGCCGAGCGCCTTCTCTGCGGCGAACCGGAGGCGGGCGTCGTCCACCTCGGAGGTGAACTCGGGGTCTGAGCCGCGCACGACGAGGGTTGTGCTGTTGATCGCGGCCATGACGGCTGCAAGGTCTGCGATGCCGCGCACGGTGACGGCGAGGTCACTGGCGACCTGCTCGATCGAGGGGCGCGGGCCGATCCAGAACTCGCCGATCTCGGCGTTGGCGTAGAACTCGTCTGAGTCCCTGCCTGCCGCCTCGCGGAAGTAGACGGTGGCGTCATGGCCGGTGGCGGTGGGCTCCAGCACCAGCACGGCGCCGGGCTCTGAATCGCCGCCCCAGCCGGTGAGGTGCGCGAAGGCCGAGTGGGCGCGGAACGCGTAGTCGGTGTCGTTCGAGCGCTGCTTGAGGCGGCCGGCCGGGATGATCAGCCGCTGCCCCTGGTACAGGGCGGAGAGGCGCGCGCGCCTCGCGGCCGCGAAGGGCGCCTGCTCGCGGGCGGGCGGGAGCGCGTCGGTGCGATCCGCCCACTGGCTGGAAATGTAGGCCTTGAAGCCGGCGGAGCTCGGCGTGGTGGAGCGGTTCTCGTTCGAGCGGGGGACCGGCGTGATCACGGTGTCGGTGGAAGCCATCCCCCTATTCTTCCATTGCTCTACGGGCGAGTGCCGAGTTGCGCTTTAGCGGGCCGGGGAGAGTTCGGCGACGATGGGTCGGTGGTCGCTCCCCGCCGAGTCCTCCGACTCGATGACGTGCATGCTGTCCACATGCCAATTCGGGGTCGACAGCACGTGGTCGATGGGGGTCCCCAGCAGGGCCGGGGCCCAGGTCGGCCAGGAGCCGACGGCGCCGGATCCGGTATCCAGCGCGGCATCCCCGCACTCGCCCAGCACGGCCGGGGCGGATGCGGAGCGCCCGGCCATATGGTCGACGGTCGAGTTGAAGTCGCCGGCCATGATCACATTGCCGGTGCACTTCGTGGCCAGCCAGTCGAGGTCGGAGCGCCAGTTCGACATTTCGAAGCGGATGGGCGCAACGGCGTGCACGGCGATGACGGTCGGGCCGGTCCCGTCGACGGGTTTCGCGACGACGGTGGGCAGCACGTTCGTGTTGCCGGGCGGGCCGGAGCCGGCCGTGGAGGCCACCTCGTAGCGGCCGAGGTCCGGGCTGATCAGCAGGGTCGTCGACCGCGCCTTCGACACGTGGTCGAAGGCGACCGTGTGCACCCACATGGGCCGGCCGGCCGCTCGCATCGCCTTCGCCACGGCGACGCCGGTCGTTTCCGTCGTCTCCGCGAGGGTGATCACGTTGGCGTGCTGGGCGAGGGCCAGGCGCGCGATCTCGGCGGCGCCGGGGGCATCGCCGAGCGTGTTCCAGCTCAGCACGGTCACCGCGTCGCCGCCGGCCGCGGCGGCGCCCTTGTAGGGCCCGATGCCCCGCACGGCGAGGATGCCGGCGTTGGCGACGATGAACAGCAAGACGACGACGGCCAGCATCCCGGTCACCCGGCGGAGCGCAGGGATGCGCGTGAGCAGCAGCAGGAGCACGAGGGCGGCGGCCGCAGCGACGACGGCGGCGCCCCGCAGCGACACGATGTGCGCGATGACCCAGAAATTCTGCGCCCCGACGAGCTGCGGCCAGGTGAGGAGCAGCAGCACGATCGCGGCACCGATCGTGATCAGGGCACTCGTGTATCGGGTAGGCATGGCCCTGATCACACTAGGTCAGAATGCTGGACGCAGCATCCACAACGCCGGGCCGGCCGGCCCAACTAACATGGGGTGATGGAAGCAGTGCGGCGATTCACGGGTCCGATCGACCTGCACACGCACTCGAGCGTCTCGGACGGGACGGAGACCCCCTCACAACTCATTCGCGCGGCCGGGGCCGCGGGCCTGGGCACGGTTGCCCTGACCGACCACGACTCGACCGCGGGCTGGTCCGAGGCCGCCGTCACCGCGCAGGAGGTCGGCATCACGCTCATCCGCGGGATGGAGTTCAGCACGCGCGTGCAATTCTCCAGCGTGCACCTGCTCGCCTACCTGTTCGATCCGACGGATCCCGGGATCGTCGCGGAGACCGCCAGGGTGCGCCGGGCGCGCCTCACCCGCGCCGAGCAGATGGTCGAACGAATCGGCGAAGACTACGGGCTCACCTGGGACGACGTGCTGGCCCAGACCGCCCCTGACGCGACCGTCGGACGGCCGCACATCGCCGACGCGCTCGTCGCCCGCGGGCACGCCCTCACCCGGAGCGAGGCCTTCGCCGGCATCCTGCACTGGGAGTCCGGCTACTACCAGCCGCACTATGCGCCGGACCCGGTGCACGCGGTGCGCCTGGTCAGGGCGGCCGGGGGAGTGCCGGTGCTGGCCCACCCGGCAACCCGCGGCGTCGGACACATCGTGCCGGAGTCGCGCCTGGCCGAGCTGGTCGACGCCGGCCTGTTCGGGCTCGAGCTCGAACACCGGGAGAACAAGCCGGATGCGAAGGCCCGGCTGTACGAGCTCGCGGAGAAGTACAGCCTCGCCGTGACCGGGTCGAGCGACTACCACGGCGAGGGCAAGCCGAACCGCCTGGGCGAGAACACGACCTCCCCTGAGGTGCTCGAGCGCATCATCGAGAAGGCCACCGGCGCCGAGCCGATCTACGGGGCGTAGCCGCCGCCATCCGCCGAGATTGTCCGTTGCGGCCGAGATTGACCGGCGTACCGGGCAGTCTCGACCGCACCTGTCAATCTCGAGGTGGCGGAGCGGGTGAGGCGTCGGTGCTAGACCGCGCCGGTGTCGGCCTGCGGCGCGCGGCGACGCGTGCGGCTGCGGCGGCGGGGTGCGCTGTTGCCGTCGTGGTGCTCGGTGCCGCCGCCGTCGTGCGTTCCGGCGGCCGGCGTGGCCGCGGGGGCGTCGGGGTTGGTGGTCTTGCTGACGCGGGTGGCGGGGCGGCTCGAACGGTCGCCGCCCTGGTCGCCGGAGCGTCCTGAGCCGGAGCGTCCGGAACCCGAACGACCGGAGTCGCCGCGCCCGGAGCCCGAGCGGCCGGCGCCGGAGCGTCCGGAGTCGCTTCGACCGGAACCGGCGCCGACGACGACGTCCTTGATCGGCGTGGCCCGCAGGCGGCCCTTGGAGCCGACCGGGATGTTCAGGTCCGCGAAGAGGTGCGGCGAGGAGGAGTAGGTCTCCATCGGTTCCGGCTGGCCGAAGTCGAGCGCGCGGTTGATCAGGGCCCACTTGTGCAGGTCGTCCCAGTCCACGAACGTCACGGCGATGCCGGTCTTGCCGGCGCGGCCGGTGCGGCCGACGCGGTGCAGGTACGCCTTGTCGTCCTCGGGGATGGTGTGGTTGATCACGTGGGTGACGTCTTCGACGTCGATGCCGCGGGCGGCGACATCCGTGGCGATCAGGATGTCCTTTTTGCCGGCCTTGAACGAGGCCATGGCGCGTTCTCGCTGCTCCTGGTTCAGGTCGCCGTGCACGGCGGTGGCGTTGAAGCCGCGGTCGCCGAGCTCTTCGACGAGCTTCGCGGCGGCGCGCTTGGTGCGGGTGAAGATGACGGTCTTGCCTCGGCCTTCGGCCATCAGGATGCGGCCGATGACCTCGTCCTTGTCCATGTTGTGCGCGCGGTAGACGAGGTGCTCGATGTTGGCCTGCATGAGGCCCTCATCGGGGTCGGTCGCACGGATGTGGATGGGCCGGGTCATGAACCGGCGGGCCAGGGCCACGATCGGGCCGGGCATGGTGGCGGAGAACAGCATGGTGTGGCGCGTGGCTGGGGTCTGCGCGAAGAGCTTCTCGATGTCGGCGAGGAAGCCGAGGTCGAGCATCTTGTCGGCCTCGTCGAGCACCATTTCCTGCACGTTGGAGAGGCTGAGCAGGCGCTGGCTGGCGAGGTCGAGGAGGCGGCCCGGGGTTCCGACGACGATCTGCGCGCCGGCCTTGAGCTGCTCGATCTGGCCTTCGTAGGCCTTGCCGCCGTAGATGGAGACGATCTTGGTGTCGCGGTTCTTCGCGGCGAGTTCGAGGTCTTCGGAGACCTGCACGCACAGTTCGCGGGTCGGCACGACCACGAGGGCCTGCACGCCGGGCGCCGGGTTGAGGCCGAGGCGCTGGATCAGCGGGAGGCCGAAACCGAAGGTCTTGCCGGTGCCGGTCTTGGCCTGGCCGATGATGTCCTGGCCGGCGAGGGCGAGGGGGATGGTCTGTACCTGGATGGGGAACGGCTCAAGGATGCCCTTGTCGGCGAGAGCCTGAACCATGTCCTGGTCGATATTGAGTTCGGAGAAAGTCACGAATGTATGCCTGTCATTAGCTTGAAGGGGGATGCGCCCGTCTTCAGTCTCGGGCACCGGCCGCCGGTCCATGCCGGTGGCGTGATACAAGCTTACCGGTCGCTCCTGAAAAACCCCCCTGATCACCGTGTGTCCTAAGCTGGGCCCGTGATCTCGTGGTTTGGACGACGCCCTCTGCGCGTGGATAACCCCCGGCTGAAGGCCAGGGGGGAGAAGTCGTCGACGACCAAGGTCGACATCAAAGACCTGACCCCCGAGGTGCTGCCCTACCTCGGGCAGGTGGCCTACTTCGAGCTCGGGGAGTTCGAGAGCCTCGCGCGCGCGGTCTCGACCGCTCCGAACCTGGCCGCCAGGGAGGGACTGAGCGCCGCCGCAGGGAGGGCGCTGTCCAAGCACCACGGCCTGATCACCGAGATCCGCCGCCGCGGCGGAGAACCGGCCGGGGTCATGGCCCCGTTCGCGGCCGCGCTCGACCATTACCGCCAGCAGATTGCGGGGGAGGACTGGCACGAGTTGCTGCTCAGCTGCTACCTCACCGGCGGGCTGCTCGACGACTTCTTCATCCGTCTGTCCGATGGGCTTCCAGGAGACGTCGGCCCCCGGGTCGCGCACCTGCTCGGCCAGGACGCCGGCACCGACGTGCTCGTGCACGAACTCAAGGCCGCGATCGCCGCGGAGCCGGGGCTCGGTTCGCGCCTGGCCATGTGGGGACGCCGCCTGGTCGGGGACACGCTGCTCGTCGCACGGTCGGCGATGCCGGTGACCGCCCCGACGGCGTCGAAGGACTCACGCATCGAGCCCGTGTTCACCGAACTGATCGCGGCGCACACTCGCCGCATGGACGGCCTCGGACTGACCGCCTAG
>DHJB01000018.1 GCA_002404115.1 Microbacteriaceae bacterium UBA4731 | reverse complement strand
AAGGCGTTAGTAGACACGCCCTAGCCCCCGCCGTCGACGCGCGTTATCCCTCGAGGTCGAAGTCCGCTCCGAGCAACTGGAGCTTGGTGATGAAGTTCTCGTAGCCGCGGCTGATGATGCCAACGTTGCTGACCGTCGAAGTGCCTTCGGCGCTCAGCGCGGCGATGAGGTGGCTGAAGCCGCCGCGCAGGTCGGGCACCTCGATGTCGGCGCCGTGAAGCTTCGTCGGGCCCGTGATGACGGCCGAGTGGTTGAAGTTGCGCTGGCCGAACCGGCAGGGGTGCCCGCCCAGGCATTCCTTGTGGATCTGGATCGAGGCACCCATCTCGATCAGTGCGTCGACGAAGCCGAACCGCTGCTCGTAGACGGTTTCGTGCACGATCGAGGTGCCCTTGGCCTTGGTCAGGGCGATCACGAGCGGCTGCTGCCAGTCGGTCATGAAGCCGGGGTGGACATCCGTTTCGATCACGACGGGCTTGAGGTCGCCGCCCGGGTGGTAGAACCGGATGCCGTCGTCGTGGATGTCGAACGCGCCGCCGACCTTCCGGAACACGTTGAGAAAGGTGAGCATCTCGGGCTGGCGGGCGCCGCCGACGAAGATGTCGCCGTCGGTGGCGAGGGCCGCCGCAGCCCAGCTGGCCGCCTCGTTCCGGTCGAACAGGGCCCGGTGGTTGTAGCCCTCGAGGCGGTCGACGCCCTCGATCCGGATGACCCGGTCGGTGTCGACCGTGATGATCGCGCCCATCTTCTGCAGGATGTTGATGAGATCCATGATCTCCGGCTCGATGGCCGCACCCTTGAGCTCGGTGATGCCTTCAGCGCGGACGGCGGTCAGCAGCACCTGCTCCGTCGCGCCAACGCTCGGGTACGGCAGTTCCAGCTTGGCGCCCTTGAGACCGTTCGGCGCCGACATCCGGATGCCGCTCTCCTGCTTCTCCACGACGGCGCCGAACTTGCGCAGCACGTCGAGGTGGAAGTCGATCGGACGGTCGCCGATGCGGCAGCCGCCGAGGTCGGGGATGAAGGCCTCGCCGAGACGGTGCAGCAGCGGTCCGCAGAACAGGATCGGGATGCGTGAGGACCCGGCGTGCGCGTCGATGGCCGCGAAGTGGGCGCTCTCGACGTCGACCGGGTCGAGCAGGAGCTCGCCCTCCTCGTCGCCCTCCGAGACCTTGACGCCGTGGACCTCGAGAAGTCCGCGCACGATGCGCACGTCGCTGATGTTGGGCACATTCTTGAGCACACTCGGGCTTTCGCCGAGCAGCGCAGCGACCATGGCCTTGGTGACCAGGTTCTTGGCGCCCTTCAGTTCGATGCGCCCCACCAGGGGGATACCGCCGCGAATGGTGATCCGGTCGCCGAGGAGTCCTACGGCTGCGCCATGATTCTGGGCGTCTTGAACGAGTGTGCTCACAAATTACCTGCCTTGCGGGGAGAGTGCGGGGAGAGTGCGGGGCAACCAGGGCTCCCGCTTCGATTCAAATTCGGAAATCCGCGCCTCATCACGCAGGGTCAGGCCGATATCGTCGAGGCCTTCGAGCAGCCGCCACCTAGTGTAATCATCGATCTCGAATGAGACTGTGAGATCGCCGACCCTGACCGTCCTGGCGACGAGGTCAACGGTCAGTTCGATTCCGGGGTCGGACTCGATGACCGTCCACAGCGTCTGCGCGTCGGCCTCGCTGATCTGGCCGGCGAGCAGCCCCTGCTTGCCGGAGTTGCCGCGGAAGATGTCGCCGAACCGGGGGCTCAGGACAACGTCGAAGCCGTAGTCGCGCAACGCCCAGACGGCGTGCTCTCGAGAGGAGCCGGTGCCGAAGTCGGCACCGGCGACGAGCACCCGTGCGCCACTGTAGGCCGGCTGGTTGAGCACGAACTCCGGGTCCTGGCGCCAGGCGGCGAAGAGGGCGTCTTCGAAGCCGGTCCTCGTCACCCGCTTGAGGTAGACGGCCGGGATGATCTGGTCCGTGTCGACGTTGGAACGGCGCAGCGGAACCGCGATTCCGGTGACGGTCGTGAACTTCTCCATGACTTATTTCCCTCCGTTCTGGGCGAGATCCCATGGGCTCGACAGTGTGCCACGAATGGCGGTGGCTGCGGCGACGAGCGGGGAAACCAGGTGGGTTCGGCCGCCCTTGCCCTGCCGTCCCTCGAAGTTGCGGTTGCTCGTTGACGCGCACCGCTCCCCGGGGGCGAGCTGGTCGGGGTTCATGCCGAGGCACATCGAGCAGCCGGCGAAACGCCACTCTGCGCCAAAGTCGGTGAAGATCTTGTCGAGGCCTTCGACTTCAGCCTCGATGCGTACCCGAGCGGAGCCGGGCACCACGAGCATCCGGACGCCCTTGGCGATCGTGTGGCCCCTGACGATCTCGGCCGCGGCGCGGAGGTCTTCGACGCGGCTGTTCGTGCAGGAACCGAGGAACACGGTGTCGACCCTGATGTCCTTCATCGGCATGCCGACGGTCAGGTCCATGTACTCGAGCGCGCGTTCGGCGGCCGATCGCTCATTCGGGTCGGCAATCGTGGCAGGGTCAGGCACGGATTCGCTCAGCGAGACGCCCTGGCCGGGGTTGGTGCCCCAGGTGACGAACGGCTCCAGTTCGTCTGCGTCGAGGACCACCTCGGCGTCGAACACGGCGCCGTCATCCGTTGCGAGGGTGTCCCAGTACGCGACGGCGTCGTCCCAGTCCTGGCCGGTGGGCGCGTGAGCGCGGCCCTCCAGGTAGTCGTAGGTGGTTACATCCGGGGCCACCATGCCCGCACGGGCGCCGGCCTCGATCGACATGTTGCAGATCGTCATCCGGCCCTCCATGGAGAGCGAACGGATGGCGCTGCCGCGGTATTCGAGCACGTAGCCCTGGCCGCCGCCGGTGCCGATCTTCGCGATGACGGCGAGGATGATGTCCTTGGCGGTCACCCCGGGGCGCAGGGTTCCCTCAACAGTGATGGCCATCGTCTTGAAGGGCTTGAGCGGGAGGGTCTGGGTGGCCATGACGTGCTCCACCTCGCTCGTGCCGATGCCGAA
>DHJB01000057.1:2338-3740 GCA_002404115.1 Microbacteriaceae bacterium UBA4731 | reverse complement strand
CTGCGCGGTCCAGCGGGCGATCGCTGCGGCAGATCCGTATTCGAGGTCGTCGGGGTGTGCGACGACAGCCAGTGCGACAGCCCAGGACTCGTCGACGGGCTGCAGCGGCGGTGTTTGGGTGGCGATGCGGTCGGACACCAGCCCGAGGTTACCTGTCGACCGTACGACCCAACGATCGATCTGCGTGACGGCGCGATAGGCCCTGACGTGCTCGGTATCGACGGCTCCGCTCTCCATTGCTTGTGAGGCTGATCGATTTCCTTGGTCCAGAGCGGCGGTCAGCGACGAACCCGATACCGCAGATGGAGCACCCGGCGACCCTGGATGACTACTTCGGGATCCTCCAGCAGGTGCACAGATCGACGGATCCAGCTCATGTCCGGGGCATCCCGCAGGTGGCCGAGCTGCCAGGACATCACCTACTCCGAATGGTTGTCGTCCGTGTCGGTCCGTTTGGACAGATACTGCTCGAACTCGGCCCCGAGTTCATCGGCCGTGGGAAGGCGACCGCTGCTCGTCAGCAGTCCGCCGCCGCGTCCTGCCGTCATCTCGTCGTACTGCCGCTCGAGACCGCGAACGACGTTCGCGATCTCCTCCGATCCCGCCACCTGCTTGTCCACGTCGCGCCGTGTCACCTCGCCGGCATGCGCGAGGGCCTCGGTCGGCAGCGACAATTCACCGGCGCCCGCCACGCAGTCGAGCAACGTGTGCGCGGCGTCGGGATAGTCGAGCTGGGCCAAGTAATACGGAACCGCGACGGCGAAGCCGCAGGCCGGTGTCCCGGCCTCACCGAGTCGGTACTCAAGCAGGTTCCCGACGCTCGCCGGGACCTGGATCGTCGGCAGCCACTTAGGATAGTCCGCGACCAGCTCCGGCGGACTGCCATGCGCGATCACCGTCGGTGGCCGGGTGTGCGGCACCGCCATCGGGATCGCATTGAGGCCGATCACGATCCGCACATCGAGGTCGGCAACGAGGATTCCAACCGCGGCGATGAATCGTTCCCATTGGACATCCGGCTCGGGTCCGTGCAGCAACAAGAAGGGCATATCGTTGAGATCCCGGACCAGGTGCACGGCCAAATCTGGTGCGGCATAACCCTCCCAGTGATCTCTGCCGAAGGTCATCTCGGGGCGCCGCGATCGGTAGTCCACTAACTGATCCGCGTCGAAGGTGACCAGCAGCTCAGAGTCGAGGGCGTTGAGCAGGTGCTCTCGCGCCAGCCGCCGACCGCTACCGGCATCCGCGAATCCGTCGAGTGCCTGAATCAACACCGGCCGTCCCAGGTCCGGCCGTGCACTGGTCGTGAACAGAGACCTTGGATCCTGCACCGATTCCCCTTCGCTCCGATCGGTCCAGTCTTTCACCCTCGCGACATCCGCAGTTGCGGTAGTGACCGTTC
>DHJB01000057.1:761-2231 GCA_002404115.1 Microbacteriaceae bacterium UBA4731 | reverse complement strand
GGGGGAACCTTCCGTCCGGCTACCTTCCGTGAGCACCCGAGCACATGATTTACGTCGACCATCAGGATGATCGCCGAATAGGCGCGGCAGACACACCGGGCGATCGCACTGGTGGGTGCGCGCAGATCGTCCGGCTGTGGCCTCGTCGTGCAGATCTCAATGAGGCGGTTTGCGCGGGCGGTTTCGGTGCCGCGAATCAATGCCGATGTATCGCGTTACGGGCCGCCCTGGCCGGGCGGTCGTGCGGGCAAACCGCGTGTCGGCCCCGATGCTCAGTTACGTTGGCTTAGGTTGGCCTGGTGCGGCTCTGGGCCCCGATGCTGCGCCTGGCACATCTGAAAGCTCTGGCGCTGATGTTCGCCGCGGCACGGGGTGTGGCGGCGTGCTCGGGCGCCGGCAAGTCTGCCGGCGGGGCCATAACGGCCGCCGCGCCCCATCCCACGGGCGCCGCCGCCACCTCCGGAAGCACCGCGGCCCCAGCCCGGCTGGCGCCGGTGACCATCGCGGCGGTCGGTGACACGATGCTCGGGAACACCCCCGAACTGCCTCCGCAGCCGGGGACGTATCTCGATCCGGTCAAGCCGGAGCTCACCGGGGGCGCGCAGATCGTCTTCGGCAATCTCGAAGGCACCCTTACGACAGCGACGGCGGGCAAATGCGCCGCGATGCATGCCCCGGCCGGGGAGTGTTTCCAGTTCCGTGACCCGCCGGATTATGTGCGTTACCTCAGGGGCGCGGGATTCACCATCTTGAGTGACGCGAACCCTCACTCCTTCGACTTCGGCGCGGCGGGGCAGGCACAGACCGTGCGCACGATCCATGAGGCCGGCCTGGCCCAGACCGGGCTGCCCGGTGAAATCACACTCGTCAAGGCCCACGGGGTTCGGGTGGCGTTCTTGGCCTTCGCGCCCTACAGCGACACCGCCAGCCTGCTGGATCTCGCGGCCGCGCGGGCGCTGATCAAGCGGGCCGCTGGGCTGGCCAGCGTCGTCGTCGTTTACATGCACGCCGGCGCCGAGGGCGCCACCGCCGACCATGTCACCGGCCACGAGGAGTACTTCCTCGGCGAGGACCGGGGCAACCCCGAGGCGTTCGCGCAGATGGCCATCCAGGCCGGCGCCAGCTTGGTCATCGCCAGCGGCCCGCACGTGCTGCGCGGAATGCAGTTCTACCGGCACCATCTGATCGCCTACAGCCTGGGGAACTTCGCCAGCTATTACAACTTCGCCACCGATGGCGATCTGCGCATGAGCGTGATCTTGCACGTGACGCTGTCGGCGACCGGCGCCTTTGAGAGCGCCCGCATCTACCCCGTCCAGTTCACCGGGCAAGGGCAACCTTTGCCGGGTGGAGGAGCCATCACCTTCGTGTCTCAGCTTTCGGCACAAGATTTCGGCGCCTCCGCAGCCCGCATCCTGCCCTCGGGCATCATCACGGCGCCCTGATCCGCAGCCGCCAGGCGCGCATATC
>DHJB01000057.1:0-724 GCA_002404115.1 Microbacteriaceae bacterium UBA4731 | reverse complement strand
GACGGGTCAGGAGCGCGGCGCGGCTCCGGGCGAACCTTCGTCGGGCTGCCGGCGACTGGTGATCAATGTTTCGGTCCCGGGCGTGGCGGATGCGTTTCTGGCCGACGCTAGTTCATGCCGCCGCTGGTGCCTGGCACGACCGGGTGGATCTCGGCGGCGCAGCGGGGCAGCATTGACGTTCCGCCGGGGACGGCGACGTATTGGTTCGGCACCGTGATGAGCAGGCTGTAGCTGCCGCAGTTCGTGATCCCGCCTTGGGGAACGTCGCTGGCCTCCGCGAGTGCGGACGCCGATGCCCCGGGAGCAAGGACGACACCTTGGGGAGCCGTCACACCGGCGGGTTCGCCCCCGGCCATACCGCGCAGCGTTCTGGTCAGGTGGGCAACCGTTGCGCCGGAGGCGGTCACCAAGTCAACACCGGGATAGCCGATGATCTCGCAGGTCGTCGTCGTCGAGACGTTGTTGAACACCAGCACGAGCGCGAGGTGTCCTGCGGCACCCTGGACGGTCCCGGGGATGACGCGAATGTCGCTGGTACACGGCGGCGTCGACACCTGGGTCGCGGTCGCCGTGTTCGAGGCCGAGGAACTCGCACTCGACGCGGAAGAGGCGGTCGACGGGACCGAGGCGCTGGGGGAAGCCGTGCTCGGGGTGCTCGACGTGCTGTGCGCGCCCGATCCGGAGGTGGCACTGCTGCATCCGGCAAGCGCAGCACCGGCAATGA